>NZ_JBEXDX010000049.1:0-60963 GCF_040605995.1 Streptomyces sp. NPDC005492 | reverse complement strand
CGTAATACGTCAACGCGGCGGCCCGGTCGGAGAGTTCGTCGTTCTGGAACTCCCTGACCGTGCCCCTGAGCACCGCCCACCAGGACCGCATCGGCCAACTGGCAGTCGTCGTGCAGCCGCCGCAGCAGCAGCCGCTGCTCCTCGCCGGACGGCGCGGCACCCGGGTGGGCCGGACCCGGTGCCGCCGGGGTCGTGTCGTGCATCGAACGCTGCACGGCCATCTCGTAGGTGCGGATCTCCCGGGTCAGCACCAGCATCAGGTTCACCAGGAAGGCGTCACGTGACGCCGGTCCCGCCGACTGCGCGATCTGGCTGATCTGCCGCCGCGCCACCGGCGCGTCCCCGAGGACCGCCCACAGCGTGGCCAGGTCGTAGCCCGGCAGATACCAGCCCGCATGCTCCCAGTCCACCAGCACTGGACCGGCCGGTGAGAGGAGGATGTTGGACAGCAGGGCGTCGCCGTGGCAGAACTGGCCCATGCCCTGTCGGCCCGCCGAGTGCGCGATGCCGTGCAGCAGCTTCTGCAGGTCTCCCATGTCCCGGTCGGTGAGCAGCCCGAGCTCGTGATAGCGGGAGATCCGGGCCGCGTAGTCCAGCGGGGCGTCGAAGGTGCCCGCCGGCGGCCGCCAGGCGTTCAGCCGGCAGATCGCGCCGAGCGCCGCCCTGATGTCCGCCCGCGGCGGGGCCTCCGCCGGGTGCCGGTGCAGCGCCGCCACCCGGCCCGGCATCCGCTCGATGACGAGCGTGCAGTTGTCCGGATCCGCCGCGATCAGCCGCGGCACCCGCACCGGCGGGCGGTGCCGGACGAACGAGCGGTATGCCGCTATCTCGTGCCGGATCCGCTCGGCCCACGCGGGGGAGTGGTCCAGTAAACACTTCGCTACGGCCGTGCTGCGTCCGGTCGTTCCGACCAGGAGCACGGAGCGCCCGTTGCGGCGTAGCACCTGCACCGGAGCGAACTCCGGGCAGATCCGGTGCACCGACGCGATCGCCGTACGCAGTTGGGCGCCCTGAGGGCCGGACAAGTCGAGTCTCCCGCTGAGCGGTTGGGTGCCGATCCCCGGAACGCGCCGCGGCCTGCCCGCACCGAGCACGGGGCCGGCCGCCGGGCGCGCCGGGTCGAGGTAGGGGCCGCCGGCGCCCGGGCGGGGGTGCAGCGACCGGGGCGGGGCGGACACGGAGGACGATGCTGTGTACATGGGAGAGACAGATCCCTTCGTGTGCCTGCAGTGCCTGTCCAAGCAAGTGCGCTGCCCGGCCCGGTCCCCCGGGCGCATCCTGGGGAATGTCCCTCGGTGACCGGGTCGGGGTGGCGCGTTCCTACCTGACACCAGATGCGCAGTGGCACACCATCTGGCGCACCCTGGCGAACCCTGGCGAATAGTCGCCCGGCAAGGCGCACCGGGCTATGTTCAAGTCAGCCGAGAACCTGGGGGCTTGATGTGAACGGACAACCCAACTCCCGTCTCTCGGACCTGTTCGGCCTGGCCGGCTGGTCCAAGGGCGAACTCGCGCGGCGGGTCAACCGGCAGGCGGCGGCCATGGGCCACCCCCAGCTCTCGACCGACACCTCGCGGGTACGGCGTTGGATCGACACGGGAGAGATCCCGCGCGATCCGGTGCCGCGGGTGCTGGCGGCTCTGTTCACCGAGCGTCTCGGCCGTGTCGTGACCATCGAGGACCTCGGTCTGGTCCGGCACGGGCGTGTGGGGAAACGGCCTGGCGACGGGGACGCGGAACATCCCGACGTCGTGCTGTGGGCGCCCGGACGGACTGCTGCGGTCCTCACCGAATTCACGGGAATGGACCTCATGCTCAACCGACGCGGCTTGGTGGGCGCGGGCGCCGCGCTCGCCGCAGGATCCGCACTCAGCAGCGCCATGTACGACTGGCTGCACTCCGACCCGACTCTTACCGCCGACGCTCCCCGATCCGACGATCCGCTGCACGCCGACCCCGCCGGGTTCGACCGCTATGAGGCCGCCCCCATCGGGTCCCAGGAGATCGAGGAACTGGAGGCGTCCGTCGAGGTGTTCCGAGCCTGGGACGCGGCCCGCGGCGGCGGGTTGCAACGCAAGGCCGTGGTGGGACAGCTCAACGAGGTGGGCGGCATGCTCGCCTACCGGCACCCCGACCATCTGCAGCGGCGCCTGTGGGGCGTCGCCGCCAATCTCGCCGTACTCGCGGGCTGGATGTCGCACGACGTCGGCCTGGAGCCCACGGCCCAGAAGTACTTCGTCATCGCTGCCCACGCGGCCCGTGAGGGCGGCGACCGGCCGCGCGCCGGGGAGGCGCTCTCACGGGCGGCTCGCCAAATGGTGCACCTGGGCCGGCCCGACGACGCGCTCGATCTCATGAAGCTCGCCAAGGCCGGTTCCGGCGACGAGGTGCTGCCGCGCACCCGGGCGATGCTCTACACCATCGAGGCCTGGGCACAGGCGTCGATGGGCAAGGGCCAGGCGATGCGCCGCACCCTCGGCCAGGCGGAGGACCTCTTCGTCTCCGACCGGTCCGACGTACCGTCGCCGAGCTGGATGCAGACCTTCAAGGAGGAGGACCTCTACGGCATGCAGGCCCTGGCCTACCGCACGCTGGCCGAGCACGAGCCGGGAGCGGCCGCGCACGCCCAGCACTACGCGGAGAAGGCCCTGGCGCTGCGGGTCGACGGACGACAGCGGTCGAAGATCTTCGACTTCCTGTCGATGGCCTCCGCGTGCTTCATCGCGGACGACCCCGAACAGGCGGACCGGTACGCGCGGTTGGCCCTGGTGTCGATGGGATCCAACTCCTCCCACCGCACCTGGGACCGGCTGCGCGAGATGTACCGGCTCACCGCCCAGTACTCCAACGACCCGAAGATCCACGAACTCCGGGAGGAGATCGCCCTCGCGCTGCCGAAGACACAGGCCAAGAGCCCGAGGGCAAGGGGAGGCAACAGCGCCCAGACGTAAGGACGTTGTGCGGCTGATCGTCGGCCGTGACGGTTCGTCAGGTCGCTCTGGCGATGAGCACGCAGGCGTTGTCCTCGCGCTCGGTGTCGCCGAACTCCTCCACGACCATCCGTACGCAGTCCTGTGCGGTGCGCGCCTCGCCGAACCGCGGGGCCAGGTCGAGCAGTCGGTCCGCGGCCTCGGGGCGATCGCCCCTGGGCACCAGTCCGTCCGTGTGCAGCAGGAGTACGTCGCCCGCTTCGAGGATCTCCTCGGCCTGTCCGTAGGCCGCTCCCGAGGTGGCGCCGAGCAGGACGCCGTCCGGTGCGCTCAACATGCGCCCCGTCCCGCCGCGGAACAGCAGCGGGGCGGGGTGTCCTGCCTGCGCCCAGGTCAGGGTGCGGGTCTCGGGCCGGTAGCGGCAGCACACCGCGCTGCCCAGGGCCGGTTGCACGGTGGCGTCGAGTAACTGGTTGAGCCAGGACATCAGTTGGCCGGGCTCGGTGCCCGCCATCGCCATGCCGCGCAGGGCACCGAGCAGCATCGCCATGCCCGAGGCGACGGCGACGCCGTGTCCGGTGAGGTCGCCGACGCTCAACAGCGTGGCCCCGTCGGACAGTTGGAGCGCGTCGTACCAGTCGCCGCCGATCAGCGCGCTCGTCGACGAGGGCAGATAGCGGGCGGCCAGGTCCAGTGTCTCCGGTCCCTGGTGCGGGAGCCGCAGGGAACCGCGCCACGGTGGCAGCACGGCCTCCTGCAGCTCGACCGCGAGCCGGCGCTCGGTCTGCGCGTGGTGCCGGTGACGCTGCAGCGAGTCACGGGTCTCGCTCACCGTCCGCTGGCTGCGGCGCAGTTCGCTGACGTCCCGCAGCACGGCCCACATCGAGGCGGTGCCACCGTCCGCGTCGAGCACGGGCTCGCCCATCATGTGCACGGTCCGTACGGCGCCGTCGGGCCGTACGATGCGGAACTCGCCGTCGATGGGCTTCGCGTCGACCAGGCAGTCGGTGACCATCGCGGTCAGCCGCGGCCGGTCCTCGTCGAGGATCAGGGACGGCAGTTCGTCGAGGGTGAGCGGGGGAGCGGCCGGGTCGCGGCCGAGGATCTGATACAGCTCCCCGGACCAACTCGCCTCGTCCGTCAGCAGATTCCACTCGGCGCTGCCGACCCGGCTGAGCAGTGACTCCTGCCGGGCCGCCTCCGGTACGGCAGTTGGCGAGAGCGGCGGCTCGACGGACGCCACCACGGACGGCGGGCCGTCCCGCAGTTGGCCCAAGTGCTCGTCGAGGTCGCTGAGTTGATGCAGCGCCAGATCGCACAGTGCGCGCTGCCACCGCTCACGCGGGTCCGAACCGTCCTGCTGCGCGTCCCGCCGTACGGCGTCCACGTCGCCCATGAGTCGGCGCGCCTGCGATATCAGCGCGTCGACCGAGCCGCGCGCGGGCGGCTGGGCCGCCGGGCGGTCCGCAGAGAGATGGGACGGCATGACGCACTCCGATGCGGGGACGGTACGACCAAGGCGGATGGAGGGACCGGTTACGACTGTCGCACAGCCTGCGACGCCCTGTAAGGGATTTGGCAACACCCGATCCGGTGGTGCTTCTGGCATATGCCAGCGTCTTCGCGGGCGGTTTGCGCCGAGCGAGTGGCGTAGCTGTCCTGGTGAGGCAAGTCCTGGACGCCGTACGTGAGTTGAGGGGTTGGATACCCCCTCCGGCCACCACTCAACCACCTGTTCGACGGCCCTTTGTTCAAGCAGGTCGCGCCGCCTGATGCCCGGCCGAAAAGTGTCGCCCAGGTGCGTGAACCGCAGTACGCAGCCGCCATTTTGAGCCGTTGCTTTGTTGTAGCC
Source organism: Streptomyces sp. NPDC005492 (assembly GCF_040605995.1). Lineage (NCBI taxonomy): Bacteria > Bacillati > Actinomycetota > Actinomycetes > Kitasatosporales > Streptomycetaceae > Streptomyces > Streptomyces sp. NPDC005492. The sequence goes on along the minus strand of NZ_JBEXDX010000049.1, from coordinate 56,181 downwards.
ATGACAATCCTGTGGGTGTGATGCCACTCTGCTGTGCATCACGCTCACCGAGCGTTCACATTCCCCTCACCCTTCCACCTCTTTCACCCGCGCGCCGCCGGACGGCCCCACCACGGCCCGACCCGCTCTCCAGGACTCGACCGAGTCCGACCACCCCACACGAGGAGAACGCTTTGACCCGGCATGACCGTTATCCGCACCACCCCAGATACACCGCGGCCCTCGTGCTCACCGCGGTGGGCACCCTGCTGGCGGCCGGTATGCAGACCGGCGCCGCCTCCGCCGCCCCCGGCGACCACACCCCGACGAAGATCCTGGCCACTCCCCGGGCCGGAGCGGCCCCGGCCGCACTGACGCCGACGAAGCGCACCGCCCTCCTCAGGAGCGCGGGCGCGGCCGTCGGGGCCACGGCGAAGAGCCTCGGCCTCGGGGCCAAGGAGAAACTCGTCGTCAAGGACGTCGCACAGGACGCCGACGGCACCACCCACACCCGTTACGAGCGGACGTACTCCGGGCTGCCCGTCCTCGGCGGCGACCTGGTCGTCCACGCCAAGAGTGGCCGCCTCACGGTGTCGAAGGCCGCGACAGCGGAGCTGACCCTGCCGGACACCACCCCGAACGTGTCGTCGGCGACGGCGCGGACCAAGGCACTTGCCACCGCGGTGAAGGCGGGCGGCGAGCAGGCCAAGGCCGACGGCGCTCCGCGACTCGTCGTCTGGGCCGCCGGGACCAAGCCCGTCCTCGCCTGGGAGGCGGTGGTCGGCGGCTTCCAGGACGATGGAACCCCCAGCGAACTGCACGTGATCACCGACGCCGACTCGGGCAAGGCCCTCTTCCGCTACCAGGGCATCGAAACCGGCACCGGCACGGGCCAGTTCAACGGAACGGTCCCGCTCAGCACCACACTCTCCGGCTCGACGTACCAACTCGTCGACGGCGACCGCGCCGGACACCGCACCTACGATCTCAACCAGGGCACCTCGGGCACGGGCACCCTGTACACGGACGACAACGATGTCTGGGGTGACGGAACGCCGGCCGACCGGCAGACCGCAGGTGTGGACGTCGCCTATGGTGCCGCCGCCACCTGGGACTACTACAAGGATGTGTTCGGCCGCAACGGCATACGCAACGACGGCGTCGCCGCCTACAGCAGGGCCCACTACGGCAACAACTACGTCAACGCCTTCTGGTCCGACACCTGCTTCTGCATGACCTACGGCGACGGCTCGGGCAACACCCATCCGCTGACGGCGTTGGACGTGGCCGCGCACGAGATGAGCCACGGCGTCACCGCCGCGACCGCCGGCCTCACCTACTCCGGAGAGTCGGGTGGCCTCAACGAGGCCACCTCGGACATCTTCGCCGCCGCGGTGGAGTTCCACAGCGACCTGCCCGCCGACGTCCCCGACTACCTGGTCGGCGAGAAGATCGACATCAACGGCAATGGCACACCGCTGCGTTACATGGACAAGCCCTCCAAGGACGGTGCGTCCCGCGACTACTGGAGCTCGACACTGGGCAGCGTCGACGTCCACTACTCCTCGGGCCCGGCAAACCACCTCTTCTACCTGCTGTCCGAGGGCAGCGGCGCGAAGACCGTCAACGGCGTCGCCTACGACAGCCCCACCTACGACGGACTTCCCGTCACCGGCATCGGCATCGAGAACGCCCAGCGGATCTGGTACCGGGCGCTCACCACGTACATGACCTCGTCCACGAACTACGCCGGCGCCCGCACCGCGACACTCCAGGCCGCCGCGGACCTCTTCGGCACCTACAGCCCCACCTACCTCGCCGTGGCCGACGCGTGGGCGGCGATCAACGTCGGCAGCCGGATCGCCCTCGGCGTCAACGTGGCCCCGATCCCCGGCCAGCTCAGCGGAGTCGGCCAGGCCGTGTCCCTGCAGACGGCGGCGTACACCACCAACTCCGGTGCGGGCCTGACCTATTCGGCCACGGGCCTGCCGGACGGCCTGACCATCGACGACACCGGCCTGATCTCCGGCATCCCGACCAGCCTCGGGACCAGTGACGTCACGGTGACCGTCACCGACGCCACGGGCGCGACCGCCACCGTCGCCTTCACCTGGCGGGTCGCCAACATCTACGGCAGCACCACCCGCGTCGACATCCCCGACGCGGGCGCGGCGGTCGAGTCCCCGATCACGGTCACCGGCCGCGACGGCAACGCCTCGGCCGCCACCCAGGTCTACGTCAAGATCGTCCACACCTACCGTGGCGACCTCAGCGTCGACCTCGTCGGCCCCGACGGAACCGTCTACCCGCTCCTCAACCGCACCGGCGGCTCCGCCGACAACGTCGACCAGACCTTCACCGTCGACGCCTCCGCCCAACCGATCTCCGGCACCTGGAAGTTGCGGGCGCAGGACCACGACGCGCTCGACGTCGGCTACATCGAACAGTGGCAGCTCACTCCGTGAACCGGCCTGCGTAGCCCGGTAGTTCACGGGCACCGTCCCGCAGTTCACGACTGAACGACCAGTCCGAACCGGCTGAGAGGCGAGCCCGCACCAGAGTGAGCCTCTCAGCCGACCGGACGGACCTGCTTCTCCAACGCGGCGTCCCGGGACGGGTGTTGGGCCGCGTCGCGACACCCTCTCGCCGAGCAGCACCGCGCAGGCCGCGACGGTCATCAGGCCGCCGGTGAGGAACGTGCCCCGTACCTCCGCGAACGCGATGTCCGCGCGGCCCGGTGCGCAGTGCAGCATCGCGTGCTGGGGCGTCATGAAAACGGGACCGAGTGCGCCGCCCATGAGGACCAGGAACGCGACCGCTGCCACCGGGTTGCTACCGGCGGCGTACAGCCCGAGCATGCCCACCGCCTGGGTGGCCACTGCGGTGCCGAGGGCGGCCTGTGGGAAGCGGTCCAGTACTGCCCCGGTGACGCTCACGCCGACTCAGGCAGGCACCGCCGGACACCATCAACAGGACGCCGATCGCACCCTGTTGGAATCCGCTCGCACCGCCGAGGAACTTCACGACATAGGTGAATCCCGTGAACGCGCCGGTGGCGGACAGGATCCCGGCCGCCAGTACGGTCCCGAACCGGCGGGCGTCGGGGCGGGTTCTGTAGGCGGCCTGTTCCTCGTCCGGACGTGAGTCGGGAGCAGGACGGCGATCGTCTCCAGGGACACGTACCCGAGCGCCGCCGGTACGGCGATCGGTGCCGACCAGCCGTCGCGGTGGCCCAGCCGGGTACCGGCGGGGACGCCGAGCACGAGGGCCAGCGAACCCGCGACGGACAGCGCCCCGAGCACCCGCCCGCGGACCCCGGGAGCGAACAGACCTACCGCGACCGGTCCCATAGCGGCCCAGAACAACGCATGGGCCGCGCGGTCAGCAGCCGTGCCGCGAGGAGCGGCCAGTACGAGGTGGCCGATGCCGCGACGAGGCTGGACACGACGAACGCGGCCAGCGGTCCGGTGAGCACATGGCGGCGAGGCACACTCAGGGCCGCAAGCGCCGCCGTCCTGCGCCACATGGCCGGTCGCCCCTGCTCCATGGCCCCATCCATGTGCTCACCCCACATGTCTCACCCGCCCGACTGCAAACGGGATTCACCAGCAGCCCCACACCACGGCACCAGCATGACGCAGGTCACATCAATTCATTCGCGGTTCCGCGTAATGCGAGGGGCACCTGCGTGGTCGTACAGGCACACGGCAATTCGGCCGACCTCACGCCCGCAGGGGAGACCGCCCATGGACATCACTCTCGAACAGCCCACCCGGGCCCGGCTGATCACGGCCGACGACACGGAGCTACCCGTGTCCGCCACGCTCCGCTATCTCGCCTCGGACCCGCTGGCCGTGCACCTCGACTTCCCGCCCGAGGTGTCCCTCGACGGTGAGGGTGTCACCTGGACCTTCGGCCGGGCGCTGCTGGAGGAGGGGCTGCGCAGGCCGGCCGGTGGCGGTGATGTGCACCTGTGGCCGTGCGGCGGAACCCGTACGGTGCTGGAGTTCCACTCGCCGTTCGGCCTCGCCCTGCTCCACTTCCACACCCCGGAACTCCGCCGCTTCCTGCTGCGCACCTACGACGTGGTGGCCACCGGGCAGGAGGACATGGACGCGGTCGTCGACCGGGGGCTGAGCGCCCTGTTCGGCATCGTCTGAGCCCAACTCGGCGTCCCGGCGGCGGCTTTGACCTTTATTCACCTCCATCTCACCGACCAGGTATGGACCTTGATGAAGGCTCCGTGCAGCCTTGCGCCCGGTGTGCCGCTAGGGCACTCCTGTGACGAGGGCGGAGCGCATGACACCGATCAGCCGAAGAGGCTTCGTGGGGCTGGGTGCCACCGTGGCGGCGGGCATGGCGACGGGCGCCGGCGCACGGCCCGCGATCGCTGCCCAGCGGACGGCGACCGGCACGATCTCGGACGTGAAACACGTGGTGATCCTCATGCAGGAGAACCGCAGCTTCGACCACTACTTCGGGCGCCTCAAGGGCGTCCGCGGCTTCGACGACCGCAGTGGCATCACGCTGAGCGGGGGCTATCCGGTCTTCAACCAGCCGAACGGCGGCGGCCGTCAGTACCCCTGGAAGCTGAGCGCCACCCCGGCCGCGGGCGGCCAGGACGGCGAGACCCTAGCGCAGTGCAACGGCGATCTGCCGCACTCCTGGTCCTCACAGCACTCCGCGTGGAACAAGGGCCGCCTCGACAACTGGGTCTCGGGCGTCGGCAACGTGCGCTCGCTCGGCTACCTCGACCGCACCGACATCCCCTTCCACTACGCGCTCGCCGACAGCTACACCGTCTGCGACGCCTACTTCTGCTCCACCCTCAGCGCGACCGGCCCCAACCGCACCTATCTGTGGAGCGGCAAGGTCGACTCCTCCAGCTACGACGGCGGTGACGAGTCCGGCCTGACCTGGCAGACCTACGCCGAGTCACTGCAGAACGCCGGGGTGACCTGGAAGGTCTACCAGAACGCGGCGGACAACTACGGCGACAACGGCTGCGCCTACTTCAAGAACTTCGCCAACTCCAAGGCGGGCAGCCCCCTTTACGACCGCGGCATGTCCTCCGTCCCGGCCACGACCGGTTCGACCCCCGACGACATCGCCGCCGCCATCAAGGCCGACGTCGTCGCCGGTACCCTGCCGCAGGTCTCCTGGGTCGTCCCCAACCAGGCCTTCTCCGAGCACCCTTACGCCCCGCCCGGCGACGGCGCCCACTTCATCGGCCTCGTCTACCAGGCCCTCGCCGCCGACCCGGACGTCTTCGACTCGACCGTGCTGTTCCTCAACTACGACGAGAACGACGGCTACTTCGACCACGTCCCGCCACCCGTCCCGCCCGCGGGCACCGACGGCGAGTTCCTCAACGGCGTGCCGTACGGCTTCGGCTTCCGTGTCCCGATGATCGTCATCTCGCCCTGGACGCGCGGCGGTTGGGTTTCCTCCGAGGTCTTCGAGCACACCTCGGTCCTGCGCTTCCTGGAGACCTGGACCACGGCCCTGGGCAAGCCCGCCGCCTGCCCCAACATCAGCACCTGGCGCCGAAAGGTCAGCGGCGACCTGACGGGCGTCTTCGACTTCGCCCACCCGGTCTACGGCTCCGTCGCGCTCCCGGCGACCGGCGTCATCGGCCTCTCCACCTGCGGCCCGCTGCCCAACCCGGTACCGACGAACAACGCCCTGCCGATACAGGAGACCGGTACTCGGCCCGCCCGCGCGTTGCCGTACCAGCCGGGCGGGTACCTGGATCACCTGGAGTTCGGGTCGAGCGGCAAGATCCTCGCCTGGTTCGCGATGTCCAACCAGGGCGGCGCCGCGAGGAGCGCCGCCCATCTCTCCATCCACCCCAACGCCTACCGCGACACGACCCCCTGGCAGTACACGGTCGACCCGGGCGGCACCGCCTCCGACTACTTCAACATCGGTACCGGCTACGGCGGCGGCAAGTACGACCTCTCCATGGTCGGCCCCAACCGCTTCCTCCGACGCTTCCAGGGAGACGCCACGAAGGCGGGCAAGTCCGTTGAGGTGAGCACCCGTTACGCCGTCGAACCGGGCACCGGCAAGCTCGCGATCTACTTCAGGATGGCCAACTCGGGCTCCGCGTCGGTGAAGTTCACCATCACCTCCAACCACTACCGCGGTGACGGACCGTGGACCTACACGGTCGCCGCGGGCGCGTCGACGGAGGACTTCTTCAACGCCGTGGCGTACCAGAACGGTTGGTACGACTTCACGGTCACCGTCGACTCCGACGCGAGCTGGTCGCGCCGGTTCACCGGACACCTGGAGTCGGGCACGGCGAGCGTCAGCGGCTGACGTCGGTGTACAGATCCGGGCGCGGGGCGAGTTCGACGGTCACCCGGCCGCCGCTCTCCAGCGCCCGGACCCCGGCCTCGGCGACGGCGGAGGACGCGTAGCCGTCCCAGACGCCGGGGCCGGTGACGCGCCCCTGCCGGGTGGCGTCGACCCAGGACTGCACTTCCCGGTCGTAGGCGTCCGCGAACCGCACGAGATAGTCCAGCGGTACGTCCTCGTGCACGCTGCCCCATGTGGTGACGGCCATCGTGCGGTCCTCGCCGATCCGGGCGCTGCCCGCCTCGCACACGGCCTCGCAGCGCACCTGGTAGCCGAAGCCGGAGTTGACGAACACCTCGACGTCGACGAGGGCGCCGCCGTCGGTCTCGAAGAGCACGAGCTGCGGGTCGATCAGACCCTCCGGTGCGTTCGCCGACGGGCGCGGGCTGAGCACGGTCACCGCGGTCAGCTCCTGGCCGAGCAGCCAGCGGGCCGCGTCGATCTCGTGCGAGACCGAGCTGTCGATGAGCATCGCGGAGGTGAAGTAGGGCGGCGAGGACACATTGCGGTGGGTGCAGTGCAGCATCAGCGGACGCCCCAACTGCCCGTCGTCCAACAGGGACTTGAGCCGCTGGTACTCCGCGTCGTAGCGTCGCATGAACCCGACCTGCGCCAGCCGTCGGCCCAGCCGCGCCTCGGCCTCCACCACCCGGAGCGCTCCGGTGGAGTCGGGCACCATGGGCTTCTCGCACAGCACCGGCAGCCCGCGGGCGAAGGCGGCGAGCAGTGCCTCCTCGTGCGCGGGACCCGGCGAGGCGATGAGCACCGCCTCGACCCCGGGGGCGTCGAGCGCGGCCACGGCGTCCTCGTGCACCGTGACCGCGTCCAGACCGGCCACCGCCTCCTTGGCGCGCTCGGTGTCCGGGTCGGCCACCGCGGCGACCCTGGCGCCGCTCACCACCTGGTCGAGGCGTCGTATGTGGTCGGCTCCCATATGTCCCGCACCCAGCACGGCCACGCCCAGCAGGTCACCCACGTGTGCACTCCCTCTCCGTCGACGATCACGCCGTAGCGTACGCCGGAGGGGAGGAGCGGCCTCGGGAGCGCGAGGGTCTCAGTAGCGCAGCACGCCCGCGATACCGTCCGCGTCGTTCAGGGTGCCGTCGGGGACGAAGCGGACGTCGGCGCCGGTCTCCAGGCACTGTTCGACGATCTCGTCCACGATGTCCTCGCGGGCGTCGAGGTCGTCGCTGTCGGCCGGAACCAGATGGGCGCCGTGGTCGTCGCGGACCGTGACGCGGTAGTTCTCCTCGACGGCCAGCAGCCGGACCCGGCCCTCCCGGGCGTTCTGCCAGACCTCGTCGACGCCGGCTGCGAACTCCTTGCGCCCGCGCGCCGATTCGAGCTCCCGGGTCACGGTGACGGTGCTCTTGCGCGCCTCGGCGTCGACCAGTGGCCGTACGGCCTGCCACACGGCGTCGGGTGTGCCGTGCGCGAGGCCGCCGTGCGGGACGGGCACGGCGGCCTTCGTGGCGCCGCCGACCTCGTGCAGTGCGGACAGGGCCGCCTGGTCGCCGGTGATGTAGAGCGGCCGCCGGTGCTCGCGCAGGATCCGGCCCATCGCGGTGTCCGCCTCACGCAGGAAGTGGCGGGTGTCCTCGTCGCGGAAGGTGCTCGGCAGGTCGCCGATCCGCTCCTGCCGCTCGGCGTCGAAGTTGTCCCGAGTGTCGCGGGCCAGCGGGAAGCCGCCGATGCGCTCCTCGGTGACCCGGTCGACTCCGCCGTTCCACAGAGTGATGCGGTCGGCGGAGACCGACAGCACCCAGAACGACCGCTCGGAGGCCCGCGCGGAGACGAGATTGCGGGTGAGGAACGTGTCGGAGAGCACCACACGTTCGGGCACCGACCTGGCGAGGGACCACACCTGGTGCTCACCCGGTGCGGCGAAGATCACCAGCCCGTCCTCGGCGTGCGTCAGATCGACCTCCCCGAGGGCCTGGTCGAGTTGCCGGACGACGTCGATGCGCCGCTCCCGGGGGACCGCGGGATCGGCCTCCAACTGCTTCTTGGCCTCGGCCACCACATTGCGCAGCCGGACCGGATCCTGGGCGTTGTCGGGCTCGCGACGATGCGTCGGCGTGAGCACGGAGACCGCGGGGTAGGGACGCGGGCGCCGCAGCTCGGTGAGGGTGGCGGGACTCAGTGCGTGCTCCATAACAGCACGATAGGGCCGATTCGCGGATGGGGCATATGGGGGAAGCCCACCAGGCAATGGGGATAATTGGTTGCTAACGTCCCTCGGGTGACGCAAGCCGCCACCACTACCGAGACCCGGACCACGGCCGCCAAGCTGAGCCTGCCGACGTTGACCACCATGGTGGTCGGCTCGATGGTCGGGGCCGGGGTGTTCTCGCTCCCGCGCAGGTTCGCGCAGGAGACGGGTGTGGCCGGCGCCCTGATCGCCTGGGCCGTCGCCGGCACGGGCATGCTGATGCTCGCCTTCGTCTTCCAGACCCTCGCGGTCCGCAGACCCGACCTGGACGCCGGTGTCTACGCCTACGCCAAGGCCGGGTTCGGCGAGTACCTCGGTTTCTTCGCCGCCTTCGGCTACTGGGCCAGCGCCTGCGTCGGCAACGTGACGTACTGGGTGCTCATCATGTCGACGATCGGCACGATCGCACCCGCGCTCGGCGAGGGCGACACCGTCCTCGCGGTGGTCCTCTCCTCGGCCGGGCTGTGGCTCTTCTTCCTGCTGATCAGCCGCGGGGTGAAGGAGGCGGCGGCCATCAACCGGATCGTCACCGTCGCCAAGGTCGTGCCGATCCTGGTCTTCGTCGTCCTCGCGCTCTTCTACCTCAAGCCCCATGTCTTCGCCGAGAACTTCGGTGGCGCCGACTACGCGGGCTCCCTGTTCCAGCAGGTCAAGGGCACCATGCTGGCCACCGTCTTCGTGTTCCTGGGCGTCGAGGGCGCCAGCGTCTACTCCCGGCACGCCCGGCGCCGCGAGGACGTCGGCCGCGCGACCGTCCTCGGCTTCCTCAGCGTCTTCGCCGTCTTCGCGTCGGTGACGATCGTGTCGTACGGCCTGATGCCGATGGGTGAGATCGCCGAACTGCGCCAGCCCTCCATGGCGGGCGTGCTGGAGCACGCGGTGGGCACCTGGGGACAGGTCTTCGTCAGCGTCGGGCTGATCGTCTCCGTGCTGGGCGCCTATCTCGCCTGGACGCTGATGGCCGCCGAAGTACTGTTCGTGGCCGCCAAGGACGACGACATGCCGCGCTTCCTGAAGAAGTCCACGGCGGCCGACGTGCCCGTGCCCGCGCTGGTGATGACCACCCTGCTGAGCCAAGTCGTCCTGGTCGTCACCTACTTCTCCGACGACGCCTTCAACTTCGCCCTGGACCTGACCAGTTCACTGACCCTGATCCCGTTCCTGCTCGCGGCCGGCTTCGCCGTACGGATCGCGCTCGCCGAAACCCGGGCCAGACGCGGCGAGTTGGCGGTCGCCGTGCTGGCCACGATCTACACCGCGTTCCTCATCTACGCGGCCGGCTTCAAGTACCTCCTCGTCTCGCTCATCATCTACGCGCCCGCCACCTTCCTGTTCGTCAAGGCCCGCAGGGAACAGGGACGCACGCTCTTCTCGGCCCGCGAACTGGTGATCCTCGCCGTCTCGATCGCGGGCGCCGTCATCGGGATCACCGCCCTGACGCTGGGCTGGATCAGCCTCTGACCTCGCCCCCGACCTCCGGAAAGGTGCACCGTGACCAGGCAGGACAGCGTGAACCGACATGAGTACGGCGTCCACTCCGAGGTCGGCAGACTGCGCAAGGTACTGGTCTGCGCCCCGGGCCTGGCCCACCGCAGGCTCACCCCGACCAACTCCGACGACCTGCTCTTCGACGATGTGATGTGGGTCGAGAACGCCCAGCGCGACCACGCCGACTTCGTCAACAAACTCCGCGAACGCGGCGTCGACGTCGTCGAGTTGCACGAACTGCTCGCCCAGACCATGACGATCCCCGCCGCCAAGGACTGGCTCCTGGACCGGAAGATCGTCGCGAACGAGGTCGGCCTCGGCCTCATCGACCCGACCCGCGCCTACCTGGAGAGCCTCGAACCGGCCGAACTGGCCAAGTACTTGATCGGCGGCCTCGCCACCACCGACCTCCCGGACGACTTCCGCACCGACCACATCGCCCTCGCCCGCGAGTCGACCGGCGTCCGCGAATACCTGATGCCACCGCTGCCCAACACCCTCTACACCCGCGACACGACCTGCTGGCTCTACGGCGGCCTCACCCTCAACCCCCTCTACTGGCCCGCCCGGCACGACGAGACCCTCCTGATGAAGGCGATCTACACCTTCCACCCGGACTTCGCAGGCTCCGTCGTCTGGTGGGGCGACCCCGAACTCGACTGGGGGCAGGCCACGTTCGAGGGCGGCGACATCATGCCGGTCGGCAACGGCGTGGTCCTGATGGGCATGAGCGAGCGCACCTCGCGCCAGGCCATCACCCAGGTCGCCAAGGCGCTCTTCGACCTGGGAGCCGCCGAGCACGTGGTCGTCGCCGGTATGCCGAAGCTGCGCTCCGCGATGCACCTCGACACCGTCTTCACCTTCGCCGACCGCGACCTGGTGACCCTGTACCCGACCATCATGGACGCCGTCCACACCTTCTCCCTGCGCCCCGGCGACAAGGCGCCCGGCATCGACATCGTCGACGAGGGCCCGACCCCCTTCACCGACGTCGTCGCCAAGGCGCTCGGCCTGCCCGGACTGCGGATCGTGGAGACGGGCGGTGACGTCTACGCCTCCGAACGCCAGCAGTGGGACAGCGGCAACAACGCGGTCGCGCTGGAACCGGGCGTGGTCTTCACCTACGACCGCAATACCCAGACCAACACCCTGCTGCGCAAGGCGGGCGTCGAAGTCATCACCATCGTCGGCGCCGAGTTGGGGCGCGGCCGGGGCGGCGGGCACTGCATGACCTGCCCGATCGTGCGGGACCCCGTGGAGTTCTGAACTCCCGTTCGGGGCGCTGATATTGGGCAACTCTTTGCCCTTGGCCGATTCCTGACGAGTCCGCCCGGTGGAGCGCCGGTCCGGGGACCCCGGGGGCGCACAACGCGGCCGAAAGTGCGCGGGTGTGACGGCCATTCAGGTTACGGCTGTGTTGACCGGCTCTGTGCGGAGGCACAGGCTCGTCATGTAGGTGCTCGATACAACTGGTTCGCCGGGGTCCAGGCCACTCGTAAGGAAAGACACAGGTGGGCGACCTGTTTTCGGCGGGCCGGACGCAGGAGGTAACGCATGTGCGGCATCACCGGCTGGGTCTCCTTCGACCGTGAACTGCGTGCCGAGGCAGCGACATTGGATGCGATGACCGAGACGATGGCCTGCCGCGGCCCGGACGACCGAGGCGTCTGGGCCCAGGGTCCGGCAGCTCTCGGGCACCGCCGGCTCGCGATCATCGACCTGCCCGGGGGCCGTCAGCCGATGACCGCCGAGACGGCGGACGGCACAGTGGCGCTCGTCTACTCCGGAGAGACCTACAACTTCACCGAGCTGCGCCGCCAACTCGCCGACCGGGGACACCGGTTCACCACCGAATCCGACACCGAGGTCGTCCTGCGCGGCTACCTCGAATGGGGCGACGCGGTCGCCGAACGCCTCAACGGCATGTACGCCTTCGCGATCTGGGACGGCCGCCGCGACCAACTCGTCATGATCCGCGACCGCATGGGCATCAAGCCCTTCTACTACCACCCGACCCCTGACGGCGTCCTCTTCGGCTCCGAACCGAAGGCGATCCTCGCCAACCCGCTCGCCAGCGCCAGGGTCACCCTGGACGGCCTGCGGGAACTCTTCACCATGATCAAGACACCCGGACACGCCATCTGGAACGGCATGTCCGAGGTCGAGCCCGGCACCGTCGTCACCGTCGACCGCTCCGGCCTGCGCCGCCGCGTCTACTGGCAGTTGGAGACCCGTCCCCACACCGACGACCGCGACACCAGCGTCGCCACCGTCCGAAGCCTCCTCGACGACATCGTGCGCCGCCAACTCGTCGCCGACGTCCCCCGCTGCACCCTGCTCTCCGGAGGCCTCGACTCCTCCGCCATGACCGCGATCGCCGCCCGCCAACTCGCCGAACACGGCGAGAAGGTGCGCAGCTTCGCCGTCGACTTCGCCGGCCAGAGCGAGAACTTCGTCGCCGACCAACTGCGCGGCACCCCCGACACGCCGTACGTCCACGACGTGGCCCGTGCCTCGGACACCGACCACCAGGACATCGTGCTCGACGCGCAGACCCTCGCCGATCCCGACGTACGGGCGAAGATGCTCCGGGCGCGCGATCTCCCCCTGGGCTTCGGCGACATGGATTCCTCGCTGTACCTGTTGTTCCGCGCCATCCGGGACCAGTCCACGGTCGCCCTGTCCGGCGAGTCCGCCGACGAGGTCTTCGGCGGCTACCAGCAGTTCTTCGACGAGGAGGCCCGGCGTGCGGACACCTTCCCCTGGCTGGTGCGCTTCGGCCGCGAGTTCGGGGACGACTCCGACGTACTGCGCACCGACCTGACCAAGGCCCTGGACACCGAGTCCTATCTCGCGGACGGCTACCGCGATGCCGTCTCCGGCGTCCAACGCCTCGACGGCGAGAGCGACTTCGAGTACCGCATGCGGCGCATCTGCCACCTCCACCTCACCCGGTTCGTCCGCATCCTGCTCGACCGCAAGGACCGCGCGAGCATGGCCGTGGGCCTGGAGGTCCGGGTCCCGTTCTGCGACCACCGGCTCGTCGAGTACGTCTACAACACGCCCTGGTCCCTCAAGTCCTTCGACGGCCGGGAGAAGACCCTGCTCAGGGAGGCCACCACGGACGTCCTGCCGAAGTCCGTGTACGACCGGGTCAAGAGCCCGTACCCGTCCACCCAGGACCCCAAGTACGCCGTCGCCCTCCAGGACCACGCCAAGGACCTCCTCGCCCGCCCCTCCCACCCGGTCTTCGACCTCGTCGACCGGGAGAAGCTCCGGCAGACCGCCCACCGCGACGCACCCATCAGCACCCAGGCGGGCCGACGCGGGCTGGAACGCGCCCTGGACCTGGCGCTCTGGCTGGACCTCTACACACCCGAGATCTCACTCGCCTGAACTGTCCGCGGCACACGAACTCCCGCTCGGCGGCAGCGAGCCGTACAGCAGGAAGTCGTTGACCTTGGTGTGCACACACTTGGAAGACGCGTAACCGGTGTGGCCCTCGCCCTTGTTGTCGAGCACCACAGCCGACGCACCGAGCCGCTGGGCCGTCTCCACGGTCCAGCGATAAGGCGTCGCCGGGTCGCCCCGGGTTCCGACGAGCAGCATCTTGGATGTGTCCACGTCCTTGACGGCGTCGCGGATGTAGTCGGTGCCCTTGGGACGGCCGTAGCACATCAGTACTTCGGTGAGCCGGTAGCGGCCGAAGACCGGGGACGCCTGTTCGTACTCGGTGCGCAGTCGGCCGAGGTTCCTGGTGATCTGCTCGGCGGTGGGGCGGTCGGGGTCGTCGGCGCAGTTGATGGCCATCAGCGCGGCCGGGAGGTTGTCGAGCGGGACGTCCTGCGCGTCGACGAGCCCACCGCCCCCGCCGAGCCGGGGCAGGTCGCTGCCGCCGGACGAGAAGGCCATGATGGCGCGCGTGTCACCGTCCTCCACCAGCGCGGCGACGGCCCGCTCCAGCGTCGGCCACAACTGCCGGCTGTACAGCGCCTGGCTGATGGAGCCGACCAGGTCCTGGCCCGAGAACGGGTCGCCGAAGTCCGACTGCACCGGGTCCTGGTCGAGCGAGCGCACGAGCTGCACGACCCGGTCCGGAGCCGAACGCGCGTCGGTCCCGAACGGACAGGCGATGTCCCGCACACACCAGGTGAGGAAGTCCTCCAGCGCGGTCTGCTGTCCCTCGGCGCCCGCGACGCCCTGCTCGGAGAGCGGCTCGGTGAGGGTGTCGACCCCGTCGAGCACCAACCGGCCCACCTTCTTGGGGAATTGCGCCGCGTACACCGCCCCGAGCCGGGTGCCGTAGGAGAAGCCGAGGTAGTTGAGCTTCTTGTCGCCGAGGGCCTGGCGCATCACGTCCAGGTCCCGGGAGGCGTTGACCGTGCCTATGTGGGGCAGCACCGGGCCGGAGTACTTGGCACAGATCTCGGCGGCCTTCCGCAACTGCTTGAGGACGACCTTCGGATCAGCGCTGTCGATGTCCGCCGGTTCCTCGTCCGTAGCGGCCGAGCCCTGGTCGGCGCCCGCGCCACAACTGACCGGCGAGGACTGGCCGACGCCGCGCGGATCGAAGGTGACGACGTCGTAGCCGTTGGTCAGATCCATGAACTCCTTGCCGTCCGAGGCGAGTTCACTGACTCCTGCACCACCCGGACCGCCGAAGTTCAGCAGCACGGAGCCCCGCGACTTCCCGGTCGCCCGGTAGCGGGCCAGCGCGATGTCGAGCGTCGCGGCGCCGGGCCTGGCGTAGTCGAGCGGGACGGTGACCTTCCCGCACCGCAGATCCTTGGGCGCGTCCATGTCCTTGCACGCGGTCCACTTCACCTTCTGCCGGTAGAACCGCGACAGATCGGGCTGCGGCCGGTCGCCGGCGAGCGCGACTGCGGGCAGCCCCGCCCCGAGCAGAGCCAGTGTGAGGGCCCCGGTGAACGCGCGGCGCCGGAACGCGGGCCGCGATGACAGCTTGGCCAGCATCAGTGCCTCCAAGAACGCGCCGTGACCAGCGCCTCCGATCACGATAAGCGGGCCTCGCGGGCGCCGCCTCCCGGCGGGCGGAACGGCGAGAGGTGCCGTATTCTGCGCACCTTCAATAGGCCTAAGCGGTTGTCCGACTAATGCTGACCAATGGCTTTCGATCGGCTCGGGTCGTCGCAAGGCAGTTGTTACGAGTAGTTCGATAACCCTGACGCTCGATGGAGTGAAAGGCCGATAAGCCATAACTCGGATGGTGCGCCCGCGTTTTATCCGGTGCGGGTGTGTGCCCGCTACATCTCTGGAAGGCAGGGACCCTATGAAACGGGTTACCCGAAACGGTGTGATCGCCGTCGCCGCCGCATCCGGTGCGATGGCAGTGGCTGGGCCGGCGTTCGCCGATTACGCGGCGGACGGCGCCGCGGCCGGCTCGCCCGGGGTGATCTCCGGCAACACCATCCAGCTCCCGGTGCATGTTCCGGTGAACGTGTGCGGGAACACCGTGAACGTGGTGGGGCTCCTCAATCCCGCCGCGGGCAACAGGTGCGTCAATGAAGGCGGCGCGAAGAAGGGTGGGGGTGGCGAGAACCCCGACGGACCGCCCGCCGGTGCCGCTGCACAGAGCGACGGAAAGGATTCGCCGGGTGTGCTCTCCGGCAATGGTGTCCAGCTCCCTCTCCATCTGCCCGTGAACGTCACCGGCAATTCCGTGAGCGTGGTTGGCGTCGGCAACCCGAGCGTGGGCAACCACTCCGGGAACACCTCGGGCGACCACCCCCGCCACCACCCCACGCGGCCGACCCCCGAGCCGTCCACGCCATCGAAACCGCACCCCGCATCAGGACGGGGAGTGCGGATGGAGCCGCACCACACACCAGCCGTTGCCCAGGCGTCGCTCGCCCACACGGGTGCCGACGACATCGTCCCGGCCGCCGCCACGAGTGCGGCCTTTCTCCTGGGCGGCGCCGCCCTGTACCGGCGCTTCCGCCCCAGGGCGGGACGCTGACCCGAGCGCCCGCGCCAGGACGGAAGGCCCCACCGGGTACCTGACCGGTGGGGCCTCCGTCGTCCGACGCCGGTGGATCAGGTCAACTCGCCGCGCAGGATGCTGTACCGGACCCCGTCCCGCCACCGCCCGTCCCGGTACGCGACACTCCGCAGGACGCCCTCCCGGGTGAACCCGACCTTCTCCAGGGCCCGTTGCTCGGCGAGGTTCTCCAGCTCCGTGTCCGCCTCGACGCGCATCACCAAGGTGTGGGCGAACAGATAGCGCACCAACTGCCTTTGTGCCTCGGTGCCCACGCCCTTTCCGCGGGCCCCGGGCAGCAGGGTGATGCCCATGTTCCAGTAGTGGCACGTCGGAGTCGGCGTGACCTTCCGCCAGGCGACGAACCCCACCCGCTCCTCGCCCCGGACCACCATCAGATACGACCTGTCCGCACCGAGCAGTCGGTCCTCCGACCACTGCCGTCGCCAACGCCGGGCATCGCTCCAGCCGTACCACTGGAACTCCGACGCGGCCTCCGGGTCGCTGAGGAAGCGCTCCATGACGGCCAGGCCGCCCTCGTCCACCGGTCGCAGCGAGATGGTCTCCGAGCTCATACGGAACAAGGGTAGGGGATGCCAACTGCTGGGAATCGTCCGGTAGTTCGTCCACCTCCGCCTTCGGAGCCCGGAGCCCGGAGGCGATGGCAGTGCGGATCAGCCGGCCGGGGCGGAGACCGGCCGTCATGGCCGCGGCCCGTCCCACGGCGACGAACTCCAACTTGTCCTTCAGGGCCTGGATGACCGGACCGCCGGGCGCCGGGCGGCCGTCTGGCCGGGGGATCGACCCGGCAGAAGGCGGCCCAGAAGCAGACGGGGTGGTGCCGCTCCAAGCGGGGCACTTTTTCGACGCGGGTCACAAGCCGATCCGCCCCCCCCGGGCCGACGCCACCTAATCCCGTTGCCGGGTCGGTCCACGGATGGTGAGGTGGCCGTATGGATCACGCCAAGGTACTCGCCCTCCACGACCGCGACCTGCGCGAAGGCGCTCGACCCGACGGTCCCGGGGCGCGAGTCGAGCGGGCCGGGGGAGTGGTGCGCCAGGTCGCCGGCGAGCACGGCTGGAACGGTGTCCTGTGGTCGGATCCGGACGAGACGGACGCCGACGCGGCGATCGCCGAGCAGATCGCGTACTTCACCGGGCTCGGCCGCGCCTTCGAATGGAAGCTCTACGGCCATGACCTGCCGTCGGATCTCGGGCAGCGGCTGACGGCGGCCGGGTTCACGCCCGATCCGCAGGAGACCCTGATGATCGGCGAGATCGACGCGCTCACCCTCGACGCCCAACTGCCGGACGGCATCCGCCTGTTGGCCGCCACCGACCGCGCCGGCGTGGATCTCGTGGCGGACGTCCACGAAAAAGCCTTCGGCACGGACAGCTCCCGGATGCGCGCCCGCCTGCTCGACCGAATCGCCGCCTACCCGGACACGGTCGTCGCCGTCGTCGCCCTCGCCGGTGACGAACCGGTGAGCGCGGCGCGAATGGAACTCGTCCCCGGCACCCCGTTCGCCGGCCTGTGGGGCGGCGGCACGGTCGAGGGCTGGCGGGGCCGCGGCATCTACCGGGCCCTGGTCGCCCACCGCGCCCGCATCGCCGCGGACCGTGGCCACCGCTACGTCCAGGTCGACGCCTCCGACCAGAGCCGCCCCATCCTCGAACGCCTCGGCCTCGCCCCGCTCACCACGACCACCCCGTACCTGTACGAGCCGTAACGCCGCAGGTCAGCCCGGCGATGTCACATCCGCGCCGACCCCGTTCGTCGCATCGACATGACGACGAACCAGAGCCAGAACAGCGGCCGGAGCATCCTCCTCGCCGGCGCGAGCGGTGTCTTCGGCGGTCACCTCACCAAAGCCCTCACCGGCGCCGGCCACCAGGTCACCGGCCTCGGTCGAGGACCCGGCAACGGCATCCGCGCCGACCTCATGGACCGGGACGGGCTGCTCCGCGCGGTCGAGGGACACCACTTCGACACGGTCGTCCACGCCGCGACCGCCCTGCGCAAAGCGCCCGTGCGCCACCGCGACATGTACGCCACCAACGCCTTGCGCATCGAGGGCACCGCCCATCTCGTCGAGGCGGCCCGGGCCACCGGTGCCCGTCGGTTCATCACCGAGTCGATGGTCTTCGGCTACGGCTACGGGGACTTCGGCACCCGCTCCCTCACCGAGGACGACCCCTTCGGCCCGCGCGGCGCCACACCGGAACTGGAGAAGCACATCGAGGGCATGCGCACCAAGGAGCAACTCACCTTCGAGGCACCGGACATGGAGGGCATCGCACTCCGTTTCGGCCTCTTCTACGGGCCCGGCGGCACCGACGCCATCCTCCCCATGCTGCGCAAACGGCAACTGCCCGCCCCGGACGACCACGGCCGGGTCCTGCCCTGGATCGAACTCACCGACGCCGCCCGCGCGGTGGCCGCCGCCGTCGAACGCGTCCCGGCCAGGCGTACAACGTCACCGACCGCACACCGCTGGGATTCCGGGCCCATGTCCTGTGTGCGGCACGGGAGTTCGGGCTGCCGAAGCCGATCGCGCTGCCGCTGTGGGCGGTCCGGCCGATGGGGTACGCGCACACGATGATGACCAGCAGCCAACGGGTGTCGAGCGCGAAGGCCGAACGGGAGCTGGGCTGGACGCCCGTATACCCGTCCAGCCGCGAGGGCCTCGCCGCGCTGCGCGCCGCCCGGTGAGCCGTACGCGGGCCGCCTACAGGTCGAGTTGGTACTCCACCGCACGATGGGTCGGCACATACCCGAGCGCGTCGTTCACCGCCCGCATGGGCGCGTTGCCGTCCGCCGTGTCCGTGAGCAACCCGGCGAGCAGCGGGTGGAGTTCATGGGCCCGGCGGATCGCGGCCGCCTTCATCCAGCGGGCGAGACCGCGGCCACGGTGCGCGGGCAGTACGGCCGTACCGTAGTGCTGGGCGTCGCCGAGTCCGTCGCCCGGCACGACGAGTTCGGAGAATCCGACGATCTGGCCGTCGGCCGTGTCCACGGCGGCGACGGTGTGCAGGAGTTCCCCACGCCGTGCGACCGCCTCGGCCGCCGCGACCAGCCGCTCCACATCCCAGACGACGGTGCCGTAGTCGGTGCCCTCCATCGGCGTGTCGTCCATCGCGGTGCGCGCCCGCGCGCAGGAGAGGGCGAGTTCGTCCGGGACCGTGCCGTCCCACCGCGTCAACTCGTAGCCTGAGTGCGGGCGTTCGGCCTGTTCCCCGATCGCCGCGAGATCCGCGTCGGCCAACGACAGCCGTGCGTACGTCAGCGCCAGCACCGGACGGAAACCGCGGGCCGGCAGGAACTCGTCGGCCGGTGAACCCTGTTGGGCCTGGGCGACGACCGAGCGCCGGCCGTCCGCACGGGCCGCCGCGACCGCGGCCGCCAACAACCGTGTCCCGACGCCCTGTCGCCGCTCGGCGCCGTGGACCGCGACCTCCAGTTCGGCCAGATGCGCCTGCCCCTCCTTGAGGAACAGACGCAGAGAAGCCGACCCGACGGGTATGCCGTCGGCGTCCTGGGCCAGCCAGAGGAGACGACGGCTCGACGGGCCGGACTCCGGGTCGACGAGCGGGATGACACGTGGCGACAAGGGTTCTCCGTCAGGGGTGCGGGAAGCGGGGGAGCGGGCGGCGGGCCCGCAGAAGCTAGCCGCCGCCCGCTCTCACCCGCAACACATTTCCCGCGCACCCCTCAGCGGCGCACCCTCGTCCGGTCCAGCGCGGCGATGCCCACCGCCGCCAGGCCGATCTGGATGAGCCACTCGATCCAGTCGACGCCCTTGGTGTCGGCGACACCCAGGCCCGAAGCGATCGCCGCGCCGATCAGAGCGGCGACGATGCCGACGACGATCGTCAGGATGACGCCGATGTGCTGGCGCCCGGGGACGACGAGCCGTCCCAGCACGCCAATGATGATGCCGATGATGATGGCACTGATGATGCCCGAGATCTCCATCTCCGCCCCTCTTTGTCGATATCCCCGCTCTCACCTTGTGCCCGCTGGACGCCGAGCCACTCCGCCCGGGTTTTGTTGCCGGTTATTGCCGCGACTTTCTGTTCACCACCCCTTCATGCCATGTACCTTTCAATCGTTCAACGCGTGTAGAACTCCCCAACTACCGTTCTACGCGCGCAGATCAGGCGCCCGCACCGCAGCTTTCCCCATCCCCTCACGGAGGTTCGCCGGATGCTTGGATCAAGAAGATCCCGCCGCAGACTCACCACCGCCCTCGCCGGCCTGGGGCTTCTCGTCACGGGAGGCGCTCTCCAGGTCACCACCACGGCCACGCCCGCGCACGCGGCCACCACGCACCGCGTCCTGTTCGACGACGGCCACGCCGAGGAGGCGGGCAACGCGGACTGGATCATCTCCACCAGCAAGCCCGACCCGCTCTCCCAGGACTCCTCGCCGTCCTCGGAGACGGACTGGACCGGGGCGCTGTCGTCGTGGGGCGTCGCCCTGCAGAAGACCGGCAACTACAGCATGAAGACCGCCACCAGCGCGCTGACGTACGGCGGTTCGTCGACGACCGACCTGTCGAACTTCGACACGCTGGTCCTGCCGGAGCCCAACACGTTGTTCACGACGGCCGAGAAGACCGCCATCATGAACTTCGTGAAGGCCGGCGGCGGTCTGTTCATGATCTCCGACCACACCGGCGCCGACCGCAACAGCGACGGCTACGACGCGGTCGAGATCTTCAACGACCTGATGACGAACAACAGCGTCGACTCGACCGACCCGTTCGGCTTCTCCATCGACACCCTCGACGTCAGCTCCGGCTACCCGGCCGCGATCAGCGACAGCACCGACCCGGTCCTGCACGGCTCCTTCGGCACGGTCACCAAGAGCCTGATCGCCGACGGCACCACGGCCACCCTGAAGCCCACCGACAACTCCTCGGTCAAGGGCCTGCTCTACCGCAGCGGTTACTCCGGCAACACCGGCGCCTTCTTCGCCACCAGCACCTTCGGCAGCGGCCGCGTCGCCTTCTGGGGTGACACCTCACCGGTCGACGACGGCACCGGCCAGTCCGGCAACACGCTCTACGACGGCTGGAACGACACCGGCGCCACCAACGCCCCCCTCGCCCTCAACGCCACCGAGTGGCTGGCGGGCGCGAGCGACAGCAGCGGCGGTGGCGGTGGCGGGGGTGGCGGCACCTGCACCGCGGCCCAGATCCTCGGCAACCCCGGCTTCGAGTCCGGCAACACCACCTGGACCGGCAGCAGTGGCGTCATCACCACCTCCAGCAGCGAGGCCGCCCGCACCGGCTCCTACAAGGCCTGGCTCGACGGCTATGGAACGGCCCACACCGACACGCTGTCCCAGTCGGTGACCATCCCGTCCGGCTGCTCCGCGACGCTCAGCTTCTATCTGCACGTGGACACCGCGGAGACCACCACCAGTACCGCCTACGACAAGCTGACGGTCACCGCCGGATCCACCACCCTGGCCACGTACTCGAACCTCAACGCGGCCTCCGGATACGTCCTGAAGTCCTTCGACGTCTCCTCCCTGGCTGGCACCACGGCCACCATCAAGTTCAGCGGCGTCGAAGGGTCCACCCTCCAGACGTCCTTCGTCATCGACGACACCGCGCTCAACGTGAGCTGAGCCGACCGGACGGTCCCGGCGAGCCCGCCGGGACCGTCCGCTCCGGTGTGTTCCAGCCGGAGACCCGCACCCGTGGCACCGATCCGTGCAGCTCGGCCGTCCGGTAGGTCACCGTCAGCGTCCTCGACTCCCCGGGCCACAGGCTCACTTCGTTGTCGGACCACTTCACCGGCAGCACCGGTTTGCCCGCCGAGTCCACGAGATGGACATCGGTGAGGAGTGAAGGTGTCTTCCCTGTCCCCGAGTTGCGCACAGTGACCGTCGTGGTCGACGTCCCATGCGCGTCCGTGTCCGTCGACGCCGACGCCGAAACAGGTACCTGGGCCATCGAGTTGAGCCCCTTGAGGTCGGCGTAGCTCGTCGTCGGCGTGTAGTACCAGTCGGTGTGCGCCCAGTCGAGGGTGTCGGGCTCGGTGGAGAGCCAGTACACGTTCCGGCTCACCTCCTTCCCGGACGCGTCGGTGAGCGTCAGCCGTACCAGGTACGTGGTCGACAGTCCGTTCACCGACGAGGGCAGAGTGAGCGCGGTGGTGTGGGCGCCACCGCCGGAGACCTTCACCCCGGCCACCGTCCTGTCGTACTTCTGGGTCCCATCGGTGTTGAACAGCGTTGCCCGCGCGGTGAGTTGGCCCGCCGCCGCGTTCCGGTTGTTCACTACGACGACCGAGCGGTTGTCGTACGAGTACTGGATGTGCAGGGGCTCGTTCGCCTTCTTCGCGCCGAAGTAGGCGCCGCCCTGGTCGAGGTAACGGTCCATCAACTGCCAGTGCAGTGAGGTCCAGCCGCTGTTGAACATCCAGTAGACGACCCCGGTCGAGGGCTTCGAGGCGTCGGTGGCGTTGCGCTCGTACGCCTCGAACTGGGCGCGGACGTTCTCGTACTGCGCGAGCTGGGCCTTCCTGACGTAGTCGGTGAGGCTCGTCGGTGGGCCGTAGCGGCCGGTGAGGGCGTTGTCGTAGAGCCTGAGGGTGTTGAAGACGGGGGAGGGGGAGCGGTGGTACTGCTGGGCGGCCGGGTTCTTCCACAGGGTGGCCAGTTCGGCCGGGGTCATCATCCGGCGCAGGGTGTCGAGGGTGGGGATGTCGGGGCCCGCGCTGGTCTCGGAGTTGAAGCCGGTGGCGCCGCCCTCGCGTTTGGCGTACCAGTAGTTCGGCGGGATCCAGTCGTACGGGCCGGTCATCTTCATGCCCGAACTGCCGCTGGTCGGCGATGAGTTGTCGGACGCGGCCGCGACCACCGGGAGTTTCCAGTCGGCGGTCTTCAAGGCGTCCAGGTAGGTCTTCTCGATCGTCGCGTCGGGGGCGAAGTCGCTGCCGATGAGGAAGGAGATCACGCTCGGGTGGTCGCGGAGCCGGGCGGCCTCGGCGGCCATCGACGCCCTGGCGACGGGATAGTCGGCGGCGGTCCACTTGTCGCCGGTCTCGTCGCCGTTGACCTGCCCTTCCCACTTGTCGCAGCACTCCCAGCCCGGGAGGGTCAGGATGCCGTAGCGGTCGGCCAGGTCGAAGAACTCGTCCGGTTCGATGTGCCCTTCGAGCCGGATGGTGTTCAGGCCCAGGTCGAGGGCGTACTGGAGACGGTCCTCGACGTAGGTCCGGTCCCAGCGCAGGAACTCGTCGGGGGACCAACCGCCGCCCTTGATCAGCAACTTGCGGCCGTTGATCCGGTACTGCCGGTCGCCGGCGGAGTTCAGCGGGGCCTGGACGTCGCGGATGCCGAAGCTCTCGTGCGCGGTGTCGGAGGGGGTGCCGTGCACGGAGGCGGTGAGGTCGAGATCGTAGAGCGGTTGCCCGCCCATGCCCGCGGGCCACCACACCTTCGGGGAGTCGAGATGGAGGCCGAAGGTGATGGTCCGCGTCTCGTGGGCGGCCAGGGAGACGGTCTTTTCGAAGACCGTGCCGGCGACGCTGCCCCTGACCTGTGCGGTGACGGGCGTACTCGAGTCGTTGCGCGCCTGCGCCTTGACCGTCAGGTCGGCGGTGGCGAGCGAGGGCACGGCCAGTTTGGTCACCACATGTGCGTCGCGCAGCGCGACCGGGCCGCCGCGTCGGACGAGGACGTCACGGACGATGCCCATGTTCTGGTCGGGTGGCGGCTGGAGCCAGTCGATCCAGCCCATGGTGAGGTTCTTGTTCGGGTCGTTCGGGCGGATGCGGAAGGCGACCGTGTTGGTGCCCGAGCGGACGAGTGAGGTGATGTCCAACTCATGGTGTGTGTAGGCGCCGTTGACGTCGGTGGCTTGGGCGACGCGCTTGCCGTCGACATAGACGTCGGCCGCCGAGATCACCCCGCTGAAGTCGAGGTAGGTGCGTTGCGTGCGGTCGGTGACCGTGAAGTCGCTCCGGTACCACCACGGCACCTGGAAGTCGGCCTTCGGGATCTTTCGCTGGTTGGTGGAGTAGAAGGGGTCCGGGTAGACACCGTCGGCGATCAGGGCCGCGAGGACCGTCGAGCGCGCGCCGGCCGGGTACCAGCCGGTGGTCCGGTAGCCGGGGGAGGAGACGGTCGCGGGGGAGTCGGTGACCTTGGCGGACGACTGGATCGTGTAGCCGGACAGGGGGGTCGCGGCTCCGGCGGTCGAGCCCACGGCGGTCACCGGGGCCGGCGCGGGAGGCGGGGACGGCTCCCAGGCCCCCGCCCACGCGCCGGTGGTGAGGGAACCCAGCAGGCCGAGGGCGACCGCGGCCGTGGTGAGACGGCTCCTGAGGAGTGGGAGGACGGCGGGGCGGTGGAACACTGCGGTCTCCAGCCTCGTCAAGTTAGGAAGCTTTACTAACCGCGTCCGAAGGTAGGGTGCGCGATGGGGCCTGTCAATCACCGTTGAACGTGGGCGAGTTGTTCAGGACGCCGAATGCCGCTCGAAGACCAGGTCCCGCGCCGTGCCCAGGGCGGTGGCCACCGCGCCCAGCAGGACCGCGTCCTCGCCGAGCGCGCTCGGCACGATCTTCGGCCGGAGCGGAGTGAGCGCGCGCAGGTTCTCCCGCACCGGGCGCAGCAGCAGATCCACGCTGTGTCCGACCCCGCCGCCCAGGACGACCAGGTCCGGATCGAGGACGGCGGCGGCCGCCGCCACCGTGTGCGCGATCCGCTCGCCTTCCAGCTCAACGGCCTTGACGGCGGCGGGATTTCCTTGCCGGGCCGCGTCGAACACCGCCTTCGCGGTGAGCTGCTGCCCACTCATCCCGAACATCCGGGCCGCCTCGACGACCGCCACCCCGGACACGGCGTCCTCCAGCGTCTCCGGCTTCTGCTGTCCGGGCCACGGCAGGAACCCGATCTCCCCGGCCCCGCCGTGCGCCCCCGTGAACAGCCGCCCCTCGCTGACCACGCCCATGCCGAGGCCGGTGCCGATCATGATGTACGCGAACAGCCGACTGCCCGCGCCGACGCCGTACGTGTACTCGCCGAGCGCCGCGAGATTGGCGTCGTTGTGCACCTCCAGCGGGATCCCCAGCTCCTCCCGCATCCGGTCGAACAGCCCGGCTCGCCCCCACCCCGGCAGATGCATCGCGAACCGCACCCGCCGCCGCTGCTCGTCGTACACACCCGGCGTACCGACCACCGCGTGCACCACCGCGGCCGGTTCGACCTCGGAGTTGGCGACGACCTGGTGCGCTGTGGCGACCACCAGCTCGGCCATCGCGCCCGAGCTGCGGGCCCGGTTGCGGACGTCGGCCCGGGCCACCACCTCACCGTCCAGATTGGCGACCGCGACCCGCAGCCAACTCCGCCCGACGTCGATGCCGAGCGCGTACCCGGCGGACGGATCGGGGGCGTAGAGCACGGCGGTCCGGCCGCGCTCGGGGGCCTGCGTGCCGACCTCGTGAACGAGCCCCGCCTTCACCAGGGCGGCCAGCGCGCTGGAGACCGTCGGCTTCGACAGGCCGGTCTCGCGGGCGAGTTGGGCGCGCGAGGCGGGACCGGCGGTGCGCAGCCGGTCGAGCAGCAGCCGCTCGTTCGCGCTCCGCAGCCGCTGCCGGCTCCAGGGCTGTTCCTGCTGCTCTATGACGTCGCTGGCGGGCATCGCACCATTCTCACGCATCGGGGACACCCCCTTGACGAGTCTAGTAAGGCTCCTTAACTTTATCGCCCAGTCGGCCATGGTCGACCAGAGCCAGCCACCGGATACCGGCCCGCACGCCGCACCCTTCTCCCGCCCCCGAGTCACGCACACCCCCAGGAGCGCCCATGTCCGGTAGTCCGCCCCCAGGCGGCGGGTTCGTCCGCCGCGTCGGCCTCTTCCAGGCCACCGCCATCAACATGAGCCAGATGTGCGGCATCGGCCCGTTCGTCACGATCCCGCTGATGGTCGCCGCCTTCGGGGGCCCGCAGGCGGTGATCGGCTTCGTCGCGGGCGCGATCCTCGCACTGGCCGACGGGCTGGTGTGGGCCGAACTGGGCGCCGCGATGCCCGGCTCCGGCGGCAGCTACGTCTATCTGCGCCAGGCCTTCCAGTACCGGACGGGCCGGCTGATGCCGTTCCTTTTCGTCTGGACGGCGATGCTGTTCATCCCGCTGATCATGTCAACGGGTGTGGTCGGCTTCGTCCAGTACCTCGGCTATCTGGCACCCGACCTGGGCAAGACCTCCGGCGACCTCATCGGCCTCGGCGTCATCGCCCTGGTGGTCCTGCTCCTGTGGCGCGGCATCGAGAACATCGCCCGCATCACCGCCGTGATGTGGACCGTGATGATCGCCTCCGTGTTCCTGGTGATCCTGGCCGCCGCCACCCACTTCAGCGGCCACCTCGCCTTCACCTACCCGGCGAACGCCTTCGACCTGGGCAGCGACCACTTCTGGCTCGGCTTCGCGGGCGGCCTGACCATCGGCATCTACGACTACCTCGGCTACAACACCACCGCCTACATGGGCGCCGAGATCAAGGACCCCGGCCGTACGCTGCCGCGCTCCATCCTCTTCTCCATCGTCGGCATCATGGCGATCTACCTGATGCTCCAGATCGGCACCCTCGGCGTCATCGACTGGCACCGGATGACACACGCCAACGACATCGCCTCCACCTCGGTGGCCTCGGCGGTCCTGGAGAAGACCTGGGGCAAGGGCGCCGCCGACACGGTCACCGTCCTGATCCTGATCACGGCCTTCGCCTCGGTCTTCACCGGCCTCCTCGGCGGCTCCCGGGTGCCCTACGACGCGGCCCGCGAACGCGTCTTCTTCCGCCCCTACGCCAAGCTCCATCCCAAACACCGCTTCCCGATGCTGGGCCTCGCCACCATGGGCGTGATCACGGCGATCGGCTTCCTCATCGGCCGGCACACCGACCTCGCCACCCTGATCCAGCTCCTGACCACGGTCATGGTCATCGTCCAGGCACTGGCCCAGATCATCGCCCTCACGGTCCTGCGCAAACGCCAGCCGACCCTCCGCCGGCCCTACCGGATGTGGCTCTACCCCGTGCCGAGCATCGTCGCCTTCGTCGGCTGGTGCGTGATCTACGGCTACGCCGACAAGAACTCCCCGGGCCGCCACCCCATCGAGTGGTCCCTGGCCTGGCTCGCCCTGGGCTGCGTCGCGTTCGTCGTCTGGGCCCGCCTGGAGAAGGTCTGGCCGTTCGGCCCCAAGGAGATCACGGAGGAGTACCTCATGGAGACGGCCGCGGATCCGGAACCGGCCGGCGCCTAGGGGTTGTTGGGCCTTTCCCGCCGTCGCGCGCGCGACGGCGGCTCGGCGTCGGGGGGGCTTTCGCCGTGCAGGGAGCGGAACCTCGTACCGGACGCTCGGCGTCTGCGGGGGCCCGCACCCTTTCGGCAGTTGGGGAGCGTCCATAGTGTCGCGCGGCACGTTCGCCCCAGGCGTCCGGCACGCGCTCCGGTGCCGTGCCGGCCGGGAGAACTCGTACGGGGCGCACTTGGTCTTTCGCCCGGTGGTACGAGAGTGCGCGCCGCGCGTCGCAAGGTACTCGGGACTTTGCGGACCCTGAACCGGTCGGCGTCTAACGGCTGTTCACCCACCCCGTCGCCGCCAGCACCTCACCCGCGATGTCCACCACCGAGCGCCCGTCGGTCACCACCCGCACGGTGTCCGCGGGCGCCAGCTCTTCCAACAGCCGTGCCTTACGGGCACTGTTGGCCACCTCGCGCTCCAACTCGCTGCCGATCTCACGCCCGTTGAGCCGCACCGACGCGGTGGTGTCGGACGCGGTCAGCAGCACCCGTACGATCCGCACGTCCGCGCCCATCGCCCGACGGAACTGCCCCGCCGCTTCCCCGAGCACGCTCACGGTGTTCGTGTACACGAGCCGTCGATACCCCAGCGCCGCGTAATTGCCCCACACGGCCGTCAAATTGGCCTCGCCGATCGCCGCGCGGTGCGGATCGCCGTCCGGCGCCGGATGCACCTGCCCCATGAAGTCCCCGTCGATCACCGCATGGGCGACTTGAGCCGCGCGCAGCCGCGCCGACACCTCCCAGCCCACGGTCGTCTTCCCGACCCCGGCGCGTCCCCCGATGAGCAGTGCCTCCGTGTGATCCATACGAGCAGCGTGCCAAGCCATACTCGTGCGGTCGAACGAATTCGGGGAGGTGGGGCACGTGGAGGAGTCGGTGCTCGGCGGAGGGGCGGTCAACAAGGTCGTACGGGTCGGGGAGACCGTACGCCGTACGCCCTCCGAACGGTCGCGCCACGTCACCGGGTTGCTCGCGCTGTTCACGCGCCAGGAGTGGGCGGGCGCGCCGCGTTTCCTCGGTACGGACGAGCAGGGGCGCGAGGTGTTCCGGTACATCGAGGGCAGGGCGGCCGTCAGTCCCGAGGAGCGGTCGGCTGCCCGCACCGACGACGGTCTGGTGCGTGTCGCGCGTCTCGTCCGCGCCTTCCACGACCTGACACACGGCACACCGGAGGCCGGCGACCAGGACGTCGTGTGCCACAACGATCTGGCCCCCAAGAACACTGTCTACGACGCCAGTTGGCGCCCTGTCGCCTTCGTCGACTGGGACCTCGCCGCCCCGGGCGAGCGCGTCCACGACGTCGCCCACGTCTGCTGGCAGTACCTGGACCTCGGCCCGCGCATCACCGACGTGACCGAGGCCGCCCGCCGGATCGCGCTGATCTGCGAGGCGTACGGACTCGACGACACCGGCCGCCTCCTCGACACGGTCCTGTGGTGGCAGGACCGCTGTTGGCGGGGCATCGAGACCGGTGCCGAGCGCGGTGAGCGGGGCATGGCCGGCCTGTGGGCGAGTGGAGTCGTGGACGAGATCCGGGACGCCTACGACTGGGTGGCCGCCCACCGTCGCGAACTGGGCGCCCGGCTGGACTGAGGGGCCGTAGCCGATCCGAGCACACGGCGGACGGCACGGCCCGCCTTGACATGCAAGTAATTGCCTGCATAACGTTGAGTGTGCGATCCGAACACGACCCAGGGATGGACGCGGTCTTCAAGGCGCTGGCCGACGACACCCGCAGACGTCTGCTGGACCAACTGCACGAGCACAACGGGCAGACGCTCGCGGAGCTGTGCGGGCACATCGACATGACCCGGCAGGCGGTGACCCAGCATTTGGCCGTCCTGGAGGCCGCCAACCTGGTCAGCACGGTGCGGCGGGGGCGGGAGAAGCTGCACTACCTCAATCCGGTCCCGCTGCACGAGATACAGGACCGCTGGATCGACAAGTTCGAGCGCCCGCGACTGCGCGCGCTCGGGGACCTGAAGCGACGAGCCGAGGAAGCCATGACCGACAAGCCGACATTCGTCTACGTCACCTACATCGCGAGCACCCCCGAGAAGGTCTGGGACGCGCTCACCGATGCCGACCTGACCGCCGCCTACTGGGGCCACAGCAATGTGTCCGACTGGCAGGCGGGGTCGCGCTGGGAACACGTGCGCATCGACGGCTCCGGCATCGCCGACGTCGTCGGCACCGTGGTCGAGAGCGAGCGTCCGACCCGCCTGGTCACCACCTGGACCTCGCCGGAGAACGAGGGCCGGGAGGACACGTACTCCCGGGTCACCTATGACATCCGGCGGCACGAGGACATCGTGCGCCTCACGGTCACCCATGAGGACCTCGCCGACGAGGGTGAGCTGTCGGACGTCTCCGGCGGCTGGCCGGCGGTGCTGTCCAACCTGAAGTCCGTGCTCGAAACCGGCAGCCCCCTCCCGCAGGCGCCCTGGCTGGTGCCGGGCGACCACTGAAGGGGGCGTGGCTTCCTTCCGGAGCTCTGGGGTGCTACGGCCTGGGGGTGCTCCTCGCCGCCGTACCGGCACACACCAGGCCCATGAGTACGGCCAGTCCGCCGATGATGACGTTGTTCAGGATGACGCCCGTGTCGGGGCTGTCGCCGACGATCCACGGCGAGATGATCATCCAGACACCCAGGGCGCTCATCGCCCAGCTCAGGCCGTACATCCGCTCCGGCGCCCTGGTGAACCCGAGGGCCAGCAGGCCGATCGCGATGCCGATGATCAGGTTGTGCGGCACGAGCGCGGGCTGGCTCGTCGTGTAGTGGAGTATCCACGGGGATACGGCGCAGTACAGACCGAGAAGGAACACCGGTCCGTCCACGAGCGCCACATCGCGTCCACCGAGCATGCGGGCGTAGCGCGCCTGCATTTCGGAGACATCAGGGTGGCTCGATATGTCACCTCTGGTGTGCGAGACGTTGGCCATGACTCGTCTCCTTTGACTTGCCGGCCTGACCGCGTCCGATGCGTGCGGTGTGCGGTTAGTGCCGCTTTTCCTTCATTCTGCTCTTATTTTCCCTTTATGTGTAGAGGTCAGGCTGTCGGGCGCCCTGCTGCCGGAGGGCGCGCCGGAGCTGGTGGAGACCGCGCCGGGCATGGCTCTTCACCGTGCCGAGCGGCCAGCCGGTGCACTCCGCGATCTGGGACTGGGTGAGATCGTCGTAGAACGCCAGCCGCAGGACCCGTCGCTGGGGCGCGGGCAGGCGGGCCAGTTCGTGCCCGACCAGGACGCGGTCGAGTACCGCGTCGGGACTGCGGGCGGCCGGATCGGCGAGGGCCAGGGCCGCTCCGGCGGCGGTCACGAGTTCCGTGCGGCGCGTCCGGGCGGACAACGCGTCGACGATCTTCCGCCGGGCGATGCCGACGATCCAGCCGCCCATCGTGCCGCGCTCGGGGCGGAAGGTGCGCCGCCCGCGCCACACGCCGAGGAACACCTGCTGGGTCACGTCCTCGGCCTCCCGCGCGTCGCCGAGGGAGCGCCAGGCGAGCGTGTGCACCAGGGCCGACCAGCGCTGATACGCGGCGGCAAGACAGCTCTCGTCACCGGCGGCCAGCCCACGGGCCAGTTCCTCGTCGTCGAGCGACCCCTCCGTCGCCGCCCGCCGGACGGCCGTGTGCTGCGGGATCATGACGACGGCTCCTCACTCGGACGGGATTGCCCCGGTGTGTCCATCGTGCGAGCCGGAGATCGGCGGCTCAACTCGCATCGATTCTGCGTCGTATAGTCGCCGGGTGAGTGAGTCGCACATCGGAAGCGCCGCCGTCTCCCTGACGACCGGGGCGCTGGCCCGCAGGCTCGGGGTCTCGCCCACCACTCTCCGCTCCTGGGACCGCCGCTACGGCCTCGGCCCCGCCGTTCGCGCCGACGGACGGCACCGGCGCTGGGCCCCCGAGGACGTGGCGGTGCTGGAGACGATGTGCCGGCTCACCTCGTCGGGCGTGCCACCGGCGGAGGCGGCCCGGGCCGCGAAGGAGACCTCCGGACAGGCCATGGATCCGCCTGTTCGGCGTGGTTCGCGGGCGGCCGGCCCGCTGCCCCTGGGCGATGTGCGTCAGGAGTGCCGCGGCCTGGCCCGCGCCGCCGTACGCCTCGACGCACCGGCCGTGGAGCATCAACTGGCCACCGCCGTCGAGCGGTACGGCATCGCTGTCGCCTGGCAGGAGGTGATGGTGCCCACGCTGCACGCGGTGGGCCGCAAGTGGGAGTCGTCCGGGGACCGTTACGTCGAGGTGGAGCACCTGCTGTCGTGGCATGTGTCCACCACCCTGCGCCGGTGCACCCGGCCCCCGGAACGGCACCTGGGCGCCTCACCCACCGGGCCCGTCGTCCTGGCCTGCGTACCCGGTGAACAGCACACCCTGCCGATCGAGGCGCTCAACGCGGGACTCGGTGAACTCGGCCTGCCCACAAGGATGTTCGGCGCAGCCGTACCCGCCCAAGCGCTGACCGCCGTCGTACGGCGGTTGGGCCCGGCGGCCGTCGTCCTGTGGGCGCAGTCGCGCTCCACGGCCGACCTGCCGCTGGCCCGGCACGTCGTCGCCACCCGGTGGGGTGTGAAGGGCGCGCGCCGACAGCCGCTCGTCGTCCTGGGCGGACCCGGCTGGTCCGGTGCCCGGGTGCGCGGAATGCCACGGCCGACGAACCTCGGGGACGCCGTGGAGATCCTGGCCGGCATGTACGCGGCCGAGCCCTGAACCTCACTCGCGCCCGCGGGCCTTCTTGAAGCGTGCGAGACCCTCGGAGAGGTCGACGATCGGGTCCGGGTAGTCGGCGAGCGCGGCACGGTCCAACCCCCGGAGCTTCCACGGCTCGTGCACCAACGGCCCTTCCACGCCGGCGAGTTCGGGGACCCAGCGGCGGACGTATGTCCCGTCGGGATCATGCCGCTTGGCCTGGGTCACGGGGTTGAGGACCCGGTTGGGGCGGGTGTCGGTGCCGGTGCCCGCCATCCACTGCCAGTTGAGCTGGTTGTTGGCGATGTCGCCGTCGACGAGGAGGACGAGGAAGTGGCGGGCGCCGACGCGCCAGTCGACGTACAGGGTCTTGGTGAGGAAGCTCGCGGTCAGCAGCCGTCCCCGGTTGTGCATCCAGCCCTCGTGGCGCAGTTGGCGCATCGCCGCGTCGATCAGCGGATAGCCGGTGCGGCCCGCCCGCCAGGCCTCGATGTCCGCCCGTGCGGTGCGCTCGGACCGCCAACGGTCGTGCTTCGTACGGTAGTCGGCGTCGGCGGCGTCCGGCCGGCCCGCCAGCACCTGGCGGTGGAAGTCGCGCCAGGCGAGCTGCCGTACGAAGGCCTCGGCGCCCGGGCCACCAGCTCTCCGCGCCCGGTGCACGAGTTCCACGGGGGACAGGGTGCCGAAGTGCAGATGGGGCGAGAGCCGTGAGGTGGCGTCACCGGCTAGGTCGTCGTGCCGGCCCTCGTAGGCGGTGACTCCCGTGCGCAGCCATGAGGCCAACTGCCTGCGGCCCGTGGTCTCCCCGCCGGTCGGGAGGCCCGGCGACAGCCCCAACACGTCGGCGCGGGAAGGGAGTTCCTCGGAGCCGACGCCGTCCGGGACCCGTACGCCGCGCGGCGCGGGGAGGGGGTCTCGCAGTCGCAGTTCGGACCAGTGCCGGAAGTACGGAGTGAACACGGCGAAGTGGTCCGAGGAGGCCGGGGTCACCGCGCCGGGTGCGACGGCGGTGGTCACCGTCTCGTGGACGTGCAGCCGCCGCCCCTCCGCTTCAAGGGCGCGGCGCAGCCGCTGTTCGCGCCATCGCGCGTAGCCGCTGGCGTCGGCCGCCATGTGAATCTCGTCGGCGTCGGTCTCGGCGGCCACCTTGCACACCTCCTCGACGACGTCGCCGGAGCGGACCACCAGCCGGCCGCCCCGCTCGCGCAGACCGGCGTCGAGCTCGCGCAGGCAGTCGGCGAGGAACGCCAGCCGGTTGGGCGCCGCGAACCCGGCGTCCGCCACACCCCGGTCGCGTACGAAGAGCGGGACCACCTGACGGGCCTCCGCGGCGGCCCGCAGCGGGGGATGGTCGTGCAGCCGCAGGTCGGAGGTGAAGAGGACGATCGAGACGTTCATGACGCGAACTCCGGGAGGACGAGGGCGGGGAGGGTGGCCGGTGAGTGCTTCCGGCGCGGAGGGCCCGGCGGATGCGGAGGTCACCCGGCCGGCGTGTGCGCCCCCGCCGGTGAGGTGGGCGTCCGGGCCGCGGCTCCCGCGATGTTGCGTGCCATGCCGCCGAACACCACGGTGTGGAAGGGCGCGACGCTCCACCAGTAGGCGTGCCCCAGCAGACCGTGCGGATGGAACAAGGCCCGCTGCCGGTAGCGGGTGGTGCCGTCGTCGGCCGTCTCCGCGTACATCTCCAGCCAGGCCAGACCCGGCAGCCGCATCTCGGCCCGCAGCCGCAGCAGATGACCGGGGCGGATCTCCTCGACCCGCCAGAAGTCCAGCGAATCACCGACCCGCAGCCGGGCCGCGTCCCGTCGGCCCCGGCGCAGACCGACACCGCCCACCAGCC
Organism: Streptomyces sp. NPDC005492; assembly: GCF_040605995.1. Lineage (NCBI taxonomy): Bacteria > Bacillati > Actinomycetota > Actinomycetes > Kitasatosporales > Streptomycetaceae > Streptomyces > Streptomyces sp. NPDC005492. The sequence continues at coordinate 22,285 of NZ_JBEXDX010000049.1, read as the reverse complement.
GGTCCAGTCGGCCCCGTACGGCCCAGGCCAGCGGGAAGGAGTACCAGCCGTTCTCCCCGCCGATCCCCTCGATCACCCGCCACAGGGCCTCGCGCGAGGCGTCGACCGACAGCTCCCGCCGGTCCGTATAGAGGCTGCCGCCGGCCCAGTCCGGGTCGGTGGGCAGCGGGTCGCTCGGCGCGCCGGGTACCGACGCCGACGACCAGCGGGTGGTGACCCGGGCGTCGCGGACGCGCTGGAGGGCGAGCCGTACCGCCTCGTCGAAGCCGAGCGGATGCCCGGGAAGGTCGGGCACATACCGCGCGATGTCGTGCTCGCGGCAGACGACCTCGTGGCGCAGCGACTCGGTCAACGGCCGTGCGATGGACGCCGGTACGGGCGTCACCAGGCCGACCCAGTGACTGGACAGACCGGGAGTGAGCACCGGAACGGGGAGGATCAGCCTGCGCGGGAGACCGGCGACGGCCGCGTACCGGGTCATCATCTCCCGGTAGGTGAGGACGTCGGGACCGCCGATGTCGAAGGCCCGGCTGACGTCGGCCGGCATCCGCGCGCTGCCGACGAGCACGCGCAGTACGTCACGCACCGCCACGGGCTGGATACGGGTGCGCACCCAGCTCGGCGTGATCATCACCGGCAGCCGTTCGGTGAGGTAGCGCAGCATCTCGAACGACGCCGAGCCCGACCCGATCACCACGGCCGCGCGCAGGACCGTGGTGGGCACGCCCGAGTCGAGGAGGATCCGGCCCACCTCGCTTCTCGACCGCAGATGCGGGGAGAGGTCCCGTTCCGGTACGCCCGAGGGGGTCAGGCCGCCGAGGTAGACGATGCGCCGCACCCCCGCGGCCCGCGCCCGCTCCCCGAAGATCCGTGCCGCCTCCCGGTCGGTTGCCTCGAAGCGGTCGCCGGTGCCGAGTGCGTGCACGAGGTAGTAGGCGACGTCGACGCCGTCCAGGGCCGCGGCGATGGACTCGGCGTCGGTGACATCGCCGCCCACCACGTCCACGTCACCCGCCCATGGGTAGTCCCGCAGCTTGCCGGGCGTGCGGGCCAGGCAGCGGACCCGATGGCCCGCGGCGACCAGCTCCGGAACCAGCCGGCCGCCGATGTAGCCCGTCGCCCCGGTCACCAGGCAGCGCAGGCCCGGTCCGGTGTCGTCAGCGTGCATCGATCCACGATCCTTCGCGTCGGTGGGCCCCTGGGATCACTTCCCCGCGCGCGGCCGTGCCGGATGCACGGTTCGACGGAGGATCACGCCACCGGCCCTGGCATGTACGTGCGGATCGCGGGCAGGCGGACAGTACGACCAGGTGTCGTGACGAGACGAAGGCCGGAACCGGAGGTGAGTGCCGTGACGGGCGCGAAGGTGCTGGAGCGGTTTCCCGCAGGAGCTCCGCGTGGGTCGTGGCCCGCGGAGGAGTTCGCGGCCCGACGTCGCGCCGAGGGGGAGCCCGCCAGGGTCGTCATGGACCTGAGGTCCGACGCGTTCCTCGTGGTGGTTCCGACGCGCGACGAGGACTGACCGGCGGCCTCCGGCCTCAGGCGCGCGTCCCGCCCAGCTCCCGGGCCCGGCGTACGAACGCCTCGTGCAGATCCCCGGCCGCCTGCGGCACGGACTCCGCACGACGACGGCGCAGCATCAGCAGCACCCGGGCCGTGGCACCGGCGATCGGCCGGTAGGTGATCGCGCCGAGCCGCTCCAACGGATCCCCTACGACGCTGAAGTCGGGCAGGACCGTCACCCCGAGCCCCTCCGCGACCATGAGCTTGCCCATCTCGGCGCCGTCGGTCGAGTACGCGAAGGCCGGGCCCCGACCATCGAGCAGCCGGTGCACATAGCGGTGCATCACATAGCCGGAACGCATACCGATCAGTGGCTCGGTGAGTAGCTCCTCCACAGTGACGCTCGGCCGGGACGCCAGCGGACTGTCGGGGCGCACACACACCACCGGCAGCCCGGACAGCAATTCGATGGACTCGAAGTCGGCCGGCATGTCGTCGCCGTCCAGGTGATTGACCAGACCGAGATCGAAGCCGCCCTCCGTCAACGCCCGGTGGATGTCGGTCTGTTGGGCGCCGACCACCTCCACCTGGGTGAGCGGATGCGAGGCACGGAAGTCGCGCACCACCGGCAGCAGCAGCGGCACGGTCGCCGCGTTGACCGTGCCCACCCGCACCATGCGACTGATCCGGTGCTGCTCGCCCGCCGCCGCCCGCAGCCGGTCCACCGCGTCGAGAACGTCGACGATCTTCGGCAGCAGCTCCCGGCCCTCCGCGCTCATCGTCGCGCCGGACCGTTTGCGTTCCAGGAGGTCGACGCCGAGTTCGCGTTCCAGATTCCGTACGGTCTCGCTCAACGCGGGCTGTGACAGGCGCAGTTCCTCGGCGGCCCGGCGCAGCGAGCCGAGCCGGGTCACGGCCGCGATGTATTCCAACTGTTCGGTCCGCATGCCCGCAGAATGCGGCCGATTTCCCGGGCCGTTCAAGGGTTTCCCTGTCACACCTTCGTGAAATTCAATGGTCCGCGATACGAGACCGGTCGGGTTTTCCTTGACGGTCCTCGCCGACGGCTGCCACGATCGACGGCATGAAGATGCGACTGGACCTCACGCGGCGACGCCATGTCGACCTCGCGCGCGTCTCCAGCGCCTCCTGTTGCACCGCGGCCTGATCCCCCTCCCTTCCGTCCTGCGATCCGCCGCGCCCTTTTCGCTCCCGCCTGAAATTCGCCGGATTTCGCTCCGGCCGGATTCGGCGTGCCCGGAAACATATTCCGCAACAGGAGTTCCGCATGCCCGCAGCGCCCGTGAAATTCGCCTACTGGGTCCCCAACGTCAGCGGGGGACTCGTCACCAGCACGATCGAGCAACGCACCGACTGGGGCTACGAGTACAACCGCGAACTCGCCGTCCTCGCCGAGAACAACGGCTTCGAGTACGCACTCAGCCAGGTCCGCTACATGGCCAGCTACGGCGCCGAGTTCCAGCACGAGTCGACCAGCTTCAGCCTCGCCCTCCTCCTCGCCACCCAGCGCCTGAAGGTCATCGCCGCCGTCCACCCCGGCCTGTGGCACCCCGGTGTCCTCGCCAAACTCGGCGCCACCGCCGACCACTTGTCGAACGGCCGCTTCGCGGTCAACGTCGTGTCCGGCTGGTTCAAGGGCGAGTTCACCGCGCTCGGCGAGCCCTGGCTGGAGCACGACGAGCGCTACCGCCGCTCCGAGGAGTTCATCCAGGCACTGCGTCAGATCTGGACCGAGGACCACACCGAACTCGCCGGTGACTTCTACCGGTTGCGCGACTTCTCCCTCAAGCCCAAGCCCCTCAACACCCCCGAACGCCCGCACCCCGAGATCTTCCAGGGCGGCAACTCCACCGCCGCCCGCGCGATGGCCGGCCGCGTCTCCGACTGGTACTTCTCCAACGGAAAGGACTTCGACGGAGTCACCGAGCAGATCGCCGACGTACGTCACTCGGCGGCCCAAGTCGGCCGCAGCGCACCGAAGTTCGGCCTCAACGGCTTTCTCATCGCGCGCGACACCGAGGCCGAGGCCCGCGACACGCTCCGGGAGATCGTCGCCAAGGCCGACCGCGAGGCCGTCGAGGGCTTCGGGGCCGCGGTGAAACAGGCCGGGCAGTCCTCCGCCGACGGCAAGGGCATGTGGCAGGACTCCACGTTCGAGGACCTCGTGCAGTACAACGACGGCTTCCGTACGGGGCTCATCGGCACCCCGGAACAGATCGCCGAACGGATCGTCGCCTACAAGAAGTTGGGCGTCGACCTGCTCCTGCTCGGCTTCCTGCACTACCACGAGGAGGTCGAGTACTTCGGCAAGCGGGTGCTGCCGCTCGTGCGTGAACTGGAAGCCCAACTCCCGGACACCGAGCCCGAGTCCGTCTCCGTCCACGCCTGAGCGCGCCCCACCGCGAGAGAGGTCGTCCGACATGAGCACCGTCACGCCCACCGACTGGCAGACCCGCCCGGCCCCGCGAACCGCCCAGGACTGGATCGCCCGCGCCGCCGAGGTCGCCGCCGTCCTCGACACCGACGCCGCCGCCCGCGACCGGGCCGGCGCCACCCCGTACGCCGAGGTCCAACTCCTCAAGGACTCCGGCCTCGTCACCCTGCTCGGCCCCAGCGAGCACGGCGGCGGAGGCCAGGACTGGCCCACCGCCTACCGGGTCGTCCGCGAGGTCGCCAAGGCCGACGGCTCCATCGGCCAACTCCTCGGCTACCACTACCTGTGGAACTGGGCCGCCCGCCTGGTCGGCACCCGCGAACAGTGGGAACACGTCGAGGCCGAGGCAGCCCGGGGCCGGTGGTTCTTCGGCGGCGCCGTGAACCCCCGCGACAAGGACGTCACCGTCACCGAGGACGGCGACGACCTCGTCTTCACCGGCCGCAAATCCTTCTCCACCGGCAGCAAGGTCTCCGACGTCACCGTCCTCGAAGGCGTCCTGGAAGGCACCGACCAGCATGTCTTCGCCATCGTGCCCTCCGAGAGCGAGGGCCTGACCTTCCTCGACGACTGGGACAACATCGGCCAGCGCCTCACCGAGAGCGGCGGCGTCATTCTCGACGGGGTGCGCACCCCGTGGTCCTCGGCGGCCGGCTACGTCGACAAGGAATTCCGGCCGCGCACGTACAACACCCTCAACGTCCCCACCATCCAACTCGTCTTCGCCAACTTCTACTTGGGCATCGCGGCCGGCGCCCTGGAGACGGCGGCCGGCTACACCCGCACCAAGTCCCGCTCCTGGCTGCACGGCGGCTACGAACGCGCCGTCGACGAGCCGTACGTCATCGACACCTACGGCGACCTCACCGCGAAGCTCTGGGCCGTCGAGGCGCTCGCCGACACCGTCGCCACCGAGGGACAGCGGCTGCACGACGACCCCGACGCCGTCACCGAGCAGACACGCGGCGCCTTCGAGGTACGGGTCGCCGCCGTCAAGGCACGCGCGACCGATGTCGCCCTGGAGATCGGCAACCGGATCTTCGAGGTCACCGGCGCCCGCTCCACCGCCACCACGGAGGGCCTGGACCGCTTCTGGCGCAACGTCCGCACTCACACCCTGCACGACCCCGTCGCCTACAAGCGACGCGAGGTCGGCCGCTGGGTCCTTGAGGGCGAACTGCCCGAACCCACTTGGTACTCCTGACCCGCAGCCCCGGGGCGCCCGCACATGTGGGGGCGCCCCACCTCCTCGCAAGAGGACGCATCCCCGAAAGAGGACCCATGGCCACCGTTCTGTCCGTCTCCGGCAGCCCCTCCGTCTCATCCCGCACCAACCGCCTCCTGCGCCACCTGGACAAGCGGCTGATCGCCCAGGGCCACGAGGTGATCCCGCTCGACGTGCGCACCATCCCAGCCGAGGCCCTGCTCGGCGCGGACTTCCGGCATCCGGCCATCGTCGAGGCGACCGATCTGTTCGCCCGCGCCGACGGCGTCGTCGTCGGCACCCCCGTCTACAAGGCCTCCTACTCCGGAGTCCTCAAGGCGCTGCTCGACCTGCTCCCGCAGTACGCCCTCACCGGCAAGACCGTGCTGCCCCTCGCCACCGGTGGATCCACCGCACATGTGCTGGCCATCGACTACGCGCTCCGCCCGGTGCTGAACTCCATGGGTGCGGCCCATATAGTCCAGGGCTGGTTCACCCTCGACAAGGACATCACCGCCCACGAGGACGGCTCGCTCACCGTCGCCCCGGGCTCCGCCGAAGCCCTCACCCAGGTCCTCGACCAGTTCTCTACGGCCCTCGGCCGCACCCCGCTCCTGGCAGCGGCGGGCTGACCACCATGGCCGACGACGCGACCACCCAGGGGCCCGACCGAGAGCCCGCCCATGTGATCGCCGACGACGCCGAGGCCCTCGTCCTTGCCGCCGCGCTGGCCGACGAGTTCCGGGCCGGCGCCTCCGCCCGCGACGCCGAACGCAGACTCCCGCGCGCCGAGTTGGACCGGCTCTCCGCGTCCGGACTGCTCGCCGTCACCGTGCCCGCCGAACACGGCGGCGCCGACGTCAGCGCCCGGACCCTCGCCGAGATCTTCCGCCTGCTCGGCTCGGCCGACGGCAGCCTCGCCCAGATCCCGCAGAGCCACTTCGCCTACGTCAATGTGATCCGCCGTCAGGGCACCTTGGACCAGCGGAAGTTCTTCTTCGCCGAACTGCTCGCCGGCCGCCGCTTCGGCAACGCCCAGTCGGAGGCCGGCACCCGACACGTCCAGGACATCCGCACCCGCCTGACCCCTCGGTCCGACGGCTCGTACGAGCTGACCGGCGTCAAGCACTACTCCACCGGCGCCCTCTTCGCCGACTGGATCCCCGTCCTCGCCCGCGCCGAGCACGACAACCTGCACGTCGCGTACGTCCCGAGCGACGCCGAGGGCGTCACGGTCGTCGACGACTGGGACGGAATGGGGCAGCGTACGACGGCCAGCGGCACGGTTCGCCTGGAGGCGGTCACCGTCCCGGCGGACCGGGTCCTGCCCCACCACCTCACCTTCGACGGCCCCCAACTCCACGGTGCCGTCGCCCAGTTGCTGCACGCGGCCATCGACACCGGGATCGCCGGTGGGGCGCTGGCCGAGGCCGCCGAGTTCGTACGGACGAAGAGCCGCCCCTGGTTCGAGAGCGGGGTGGAGACCGCCGCCGAGGACCCGCTGCTGATCCAGCGGTTCGGTGAACTCGCCGTCCAGGTGCGGGCGTCCGAGGCCCTGCTGATCCAGGCCGCAACGGCCGTCGACGCGGCGCGCGCCCATCTCAGCGACGACTCGGCGGCGGAGGCCTCCGTCGCGGTGGCGGCGGCAAAGGTGCACGCGGCGCAGACGGCCGTCGAGGTGGCGGGCGCTCTCTTCGAGGTGTCGGGAACCCGCTCGGCCCTCAACTCCCTCAACCTGCACCGGCATTGGCGCGACGCCCGCACCCACACACTGCACGACCCGGCGCGCTGGAAGATCCAGCACATCGGCAGATATGTGCTCAACGGCACCAGGCCACCCCGCCACGGCCTCCTCTAACCCACCCTCAGGACAGTCCGGATCGGAGACCCACGTGTCCCTCACCTTCCACTGGTTCCTCCCCACCAACGGGGACAGCCGCCATGTCGTCGGCGGCGGTCACGGCACGCCCGCCACCGCCTCCGGACGGGACCGGCCGCCGACGGTCGCCTACCTGAGCCAGATCGCCCGCGCGGCGGAGGACCTCGGTTTCGTGGGCGCACTCACCCCCACGGGCGCCTGGTGCGAGGACGCGTGGCTGACCACCGCGATGGTCAGCCAGCACACCGAACGCCTGAAGTTCCTGGTCGCCTTCCGACCCGGCTTCGTCTCCCCGACGCTCGCCGCGCAGATGGCGTCCACGTTCCAGCGGCAGACCGGCGGGCGGCTCCTGCTGAACGTCGTGACCGGAGGCGAGAGCCACGAGCAGCGGGCCTACGGCGACTTCCTCGACAAGGGCGACCGCTACCGTCGTACCGGCGAGTTCCTGGACGTCGTACGGCAGTTGTGGGACGGCAAGACCGTCGATCTGACCGGCGAGCACCTGCGCGTCGAGGACGCGAAACTGGCGCGGCTCCCCGAGCCGGTGCCCGAGGTGTACTTCGGGGGCTCGTCGCCGGTTGCCGGGGAGATCGCCGCCAAGTATGTGGACGTGTACCTCACTTGGGGTGAGCCGCCGGCCCAGGTCGCGGAGAAGATCGCCTGGATCAGGGGGCTGGCGGCGAAGGAGGGACGGACGCTCCGGTTCGGTATCCGGCTCCATGTGATCACGCGGGACACGTCCGCGGAGGCCTGGGCCGAGGCGAACCGGCTGCTCGAAGGGTTCGACTCCGACACCGTGAAGTCCGTACAGGCGGGGCTCGCCCGGAGCGAGTCCGAGGGACAGCGGCGCATGCTGGCGCTGCACGGAGGGAGCCGGGACGGGCTGGAGATCCACCCCAACCTGTGGGCGGGGATCGGGCTGGTCCGGGGCGGTGCGGGCACGGCGTTGGTCGGCAGCCACGAGGAGGTCGCCGAGCGCATCAAGGAGTACGCGGCGCTGGGGATCGACGAGTTCGTGCTGAGCGGATATCCGCATCTGGAGGAGGCGTACTGGTTCGGGGAAGGGGTGCTTCCTCGACTGGCCGCGGAGGGAGTCTGGCGGCACCCGGTCGGGGAACGGAAGGCGTCTTCGGCACAGGTGCCGTTCGCGAGTTGATGTCTGGGGCAGCGGGTGGCTATTTAGGTACAGTGTGCTGTACTTAAATTGTGGGTCCCCACAACCAGTCCCCACAACCAGCACGTCAACGAAAGGTGCGACATGACCACCGTGACTCCAGGGGGTTCCCTGGCCCTGGCCGACGACCTCATCCTGAGCCGGATGGGCTTCGGCGCCATGCAGTTGGCCGGCCCCGGGGTGTTCGGTCCTCCCAAGGATCGCGCTCAGGCGCTGGCCGTGCTGCGCGAGGCGGTCGAGCTGGGCATCACTCATATCGACACCAGCGACTTCTACGGTCCGTTCGTCGTCAACGAGCTCATCAAAGAGGCCCTGCACCCCTACCCGGCCGGCCTGCACATCGTCACGAAGGTCGGGGCCCGACGTGACGAGACCGGCGCCTGGACCATCGCACAGCGCCCCGCCGACCTCACCGCCCAGGTCCACGAGAACCTCCAGCACCTCGGCCTCGACGCCCTGGACGTCGTCAACCTGCGCATCCCCTCCTTCGACGGCCCCAGCGACGACTCCATCGCCGAGCCGTTCGGCGCCCTGGCCGACCTGCGCCGGCAGGGCCTGATCCGCCATCTCGGGCTGAGCGGCGCAAGCGACACCCAGCTCACCGAAGCACAGACCATCGCTCCGGTCGTCACCGTGCAGAACCTCTACAACCTCGCCGACCGGCACGACGAGGCACTCGTGGACCGTTGTGCCGCCGAGAACATCGCCTACGCCCCGTACTTCCCCCTCGGCGGCTTCAACCCGATCCAGTCGCGCGCCCTCGCCGATGTCGCCGCCCGGCTCGACGCCACACCGCAGCAGGTCGCCCTCGCCTGGCTGCTCCAGCGCTCTCCCGCCATCGCCCTGATCCCCGGCACCTCCTCCCCGGCCCACCTCCGCGAGAACATCGCCGCCGCCGACCTGGTCCTGCCCGCCGACGCGGTCGCCCGACTCGACGGCATCGGCGGCAGCGGGCCGGCCTGAGGAACACCCCGCGCTCCTCCTAGGCGAGACCACCGGCCAGTGTCCTCAGGTGGGCCCTCCTCGATTCCGCCGTCTGGCCCTGGACCAGGAGGAACAGGGCCTCCCGCGCGAGGCGTTGGGCCCTGCTCGTCAGCGAAAGGGATCTGCCGCCTCCGGCCACCACCGCTGCCGTGGTCGCTGTCATCAGCAGCTCGTACGCCCGGGTCCTGAGCGCCAGCCGTTCCGTCAAGTACTCGTGCGGCACGGGGTGTTCGGCCAGGGTGTAGGCCTGTCGCCGTACGTCGTCGAGGCGGGTGCGCAGCGGGCCGGAGGTCTCGTCGTCCAGCAGGCTCAGCGCCGCCTCCGCGACCCCGAAGACCGCCGGTGACGCGTTCGTCGGCTTCGGGCGGTCGGTCGCCGCCCACTCCTCGTACGGTGCGCGCAGGGCCACGGCTTCCTCGGGCAGCCACAGCCCGTCCAGCTCCAGCGACACCGTCCGGGACGCCGTGAGGGCGGCCAGCCGCATCGGTTCGGACGCCCGCATCCCCTCCTGCTCCCGCGCCTCCGTGAACGCGAACAACGCCTCGTCCGCGTCCGTCACCCCCGCGAGCAGCATCACGTCGTTCAGGCCCCAACCCGTGTACCAGGGCACCGTCCCGTCGAACCGCCAGCCGCCCCGCTCCCGCGTCACCCGCACCGGGACCCGGGGATACGCCCGCAGGTGCGCGTAGGCCACCCCGGACATCAACTCGCCCCGCGACAGCGGTCCCAACAGCCTTTCCCGCACCGGCAGTTCACTCTTCGCCAGGGTCATGACCGGCGTGTGGTGCTGGGTCTGCACGAACCAGGTCGAGCAGCACGCCCCGGCCAGGATCTCCGCCGTCTCCCGCGCCACCGTCCCGGGCGCGGCCGAGCCGCCGTAGGCCACGGGCGCGTTCACGCCCAGCAGGCCGGACCGCTTGATCGCCGCGATGTGGCTTGTGGGGACGCCCTCCTGGTCGACCTGTTCGGCGTGCGGGGCGAGGAGGTCGTCCGCGAGTCGGCGGGCGCGGGCGACGAGAGAAGGGGAGGTCATGCGGGTGATTCTCCCGATCTGCCGCGCCGATCACACGCGTCGCTCCGGCCCGTGTCGCGGGACACGGGCCGGAGCGGTGGAGAGCGCGGTGATCAGTCCGCCGAGCGTACGGCCGGCATCGCGAGGTCCACCGGACCCGTGGCTCCCGGCCCGCTCTTGCAGGAGTCGTGGCAGTCCTTCTCCAGGCTGCAGCACAGGGAGCAGATCGCGCCCGCGTGGAAGGGGCAGTTGGCCACGTCGGGGCGTTCGAAGGCCGTCGTGCAGACCGTGCAGGTCAGTTCCACGGCCGAGGGGAGACCGTCGGGGCCGAGGAGCGGCTCGTCGAGGTCGTCGAGGCGGGCGATGTAGTACTTGCCCTTCGTGAGGGCCGCGAACAGTGGCGAGAGGACCATCGCCAGGAACAGGGCGATGAAGGGGGAGTAGGCCTTGCCGTAGTCGCCGAACGCCTCGAAGTACGCGGTGATCGAGACGGCCGAGGCGATGAGCATCGAGCCGAAGCCGACCGGGTTGAAGTTGTACAGGTGGGCGCGCTTGAACTCGATGTACGAAGGGCTCAGCCCCAGAGGCTTGTTGATGACCAGGTCGGCGACGACCGCGCCGATCCAGGCGATGGCCACGTTGGAGTAGAAGCCCAAGACCGTGTTGAGGAAGCCGAAGACGCCGCCCTCCATCAGGGCCAGGGCGATGCCGACGTTGAGGAAGATGTAGACCACGCGCCCCGGGTGACGGTGTGTCAGGCGGGAGAAGAAGTTCGACCAGGACAGCGAACCCGAGTACGCGTTCGTCGAGTTGATCTTCACCTGGGACAGGATCACGAAGAACGTGGCGAGGCCCAGGGCGACCGGGGCGGCGAAGGTCTTGAAGCCGGAGACGTACTGCTGGATGGGCTCGTTGGCCTTGGCGAGGCCCACGCTGCCGGCGATGTAGAAGGCCAGGAACGCGCCGCCCATCTGCTTCGCCGCGCCGAGGACCACCCAGCCCGGGCCCGCCGAAAGCACCGCGCCCCACCACTTCTTGGCGTTCTGCGGGGTCTTGTCGGGCATGAAGCGCAGATAGTCGACCTGCTCACCGATCTGCGCGATCAGCGACAGCGCCACACCGGCGCCCGCGCCGACACCGAGCATGCTGATGCTGGAACCGGTGGGGGAGTTGCCCGCGAAGTGGGTGAACTGCGAGAACTTGCCGGGCTCTTGGATGGCGATGGACACGAACGGCGCGACCATCAGCACCAGCCACACCGGCTGCGTCCACACCTGCATCTTGGAGAGCGCGGTCATGCCGTAGATCACCAACGGCAGGATGATCAACGAGCAGATCAAGTAGCCGACGGCCAGCGGGATATGCAGGCCCAGGTCCAGGGCCTGCGCCATGATCGAACCTTCGAGGGCGAAGAAGATGAAGGTGAAGCTGGCGTAGATGACCGACGTGAGCGTCGAGCCGAGGTAGCCGAAGCCCGCACCCCGGGTCAACAAGTCCATGTCGATGGAGTACTTGGCCGAGTAGTACGAGATCGGGATGCCGGTGAGGAAGATCGTCACCGCCGCCGCGAGGATCGCCACCATGGCACTGGAGAAGCCGTTCGAGATGGCGATCGAGCCGCCGATGGCGAAGTCGGCGAGGTACGCGATACCGCCGAGTGCGGTGGTGGCCACCACGTAGGGCGTCCAGCGCCGGAAGGACTTCGGCGCGTAGCGAAGCGAGTAGTCCTCCAACGTGTCGTTCTGCGCCCAGTCGTTGTAGGTCCGTCCGGCTGCCGTTGCCGGCGCCTCTTTGTCGACGATCTCCGTCACGACGCTTCCCTCTTCCACGGGTGTGGTCACCTCCCGGACGACCCGGGGGAGTTGGACGGAAGAGTCACGCCGAATTGTTTCCCGGCCGTTTCGCGGGCTTTAAATGGAGGAGTTTTCAAAATTCTTTTGGCGACGCGCGTAGATTTAATCAATGCTTCCTGTGGAAACTATTCCTGGGGGAAGGTAGTCTCGATCGGAGCAGGTGGGAGAGGTCAGAGTTGGGCGACGATGTCGAAGTCGAAGGCGTCCGCCCGTGCCAGGTACAGCCGTTGGCGGAGGTGATTGCCGTGCAGACGCAGTACGCCTCTCGGGCCCTCGTAAGAAACGGTGCCGCCCAGTGCGCACATGGCGCCCACGTCGAGCGACCGCGCCTGCTCGGCCAAGGCCGCCAGCAGCCGTACGCCCTCGAAGCACGACTCGCCGAGGCTGCCCACGACGGGTGCCTCCACGCCGAACCGGGCCGCGTAACGCCCGCTGAAATCAAGGCTTTCGGCCGTGGCGAGGGTCTCGAAGTAGCCCGCCGCCGCCCACAGTCCCTCGGTGGCCTCCGCGCCGGTGGCCAGCAGGATGTTCTCGTCCATGTGCGTGCTCAGCCGCAGACACCGCTGGTGCAACCCGCGTGCGGCGAACGCCCGGTTGAAGCGCGCCGCGTCGTCCCCGACCAGCAGCATCAGCACGGCGTCCGCCTCGCACCGCTCGATCCGCCGCAGCACCGGCCCGAACTCGTACGTCCCCAGCGGCACGAACACCTCGCCCCGCACCCGGCCCCCGGAGTCCCGGGCGTAGCGGCGGGCGGCCCGGGCGGTGACGCGCGGCCACACGTAGTCGTTGCCCACCGTGCACCAGCGGCGCGCGCCGGTCTCCTCCGCCAACAGCCGCATCGCGGGCTGGAGTTGAGCCGCGTCGGTCTCGCCGGTCAGGAACACGCCCGGGGTACGCTCGCCGCCCTCGTACTGCGCGGTGTAGACATACGGCACCCGGCCCGCGATGCGCGGCACCAGCGCCTTGCGAACCGCCGAGGTGTGCCAGCCCACCACCGCGTCCACCGCGCGCATCGACACCAGGGCCTCGACCTCGGCCGCCACCTGCTCCGCCGGCGCGCCGCCGTCCACCACGATCAGCCGGACCTCAAGGCCCAACACCCCACCTACGGCGTTGAGTTCCTCCACGGCGAGTTGCGCGGCAAGCTCACAGGACGGGCCGAAGACGCCCGCCGGCCCCCGCAGGGGTACGACCAGCGCCACGACCAGGGTCCTGGTCGGGCCGCTGATCCGCCCGGGCGGCAGGGGATGCACCGGAGCACCTCCGTGAGGGTGTGAGGGCACGGATACCGGTCCCGGCCCCGGCCCCGGCACCCTCGCAGAGGCTCGTAATCTGAACCGCACAGTAGACCTACCGGAAGGACAGCGGCAATGTCGTCCGTACCGTCGCCGGGCCTCGCCCACCTGCTCGCGCACGCCGAGCGGCGCCTGGGCCGGCGTATGGCCGTCGTACTGGCCGAGGAGGACTGCTCGGTGGAGCGGTGGCGCGTCCTGTCGATCATCGCGGACGGCAAGGGGCACCCGATGACCGAGATCGCCGACCAGGTCCTGATGCCGGCCCCGAGCCTGACCAAGCTGGTGGACCGGATGGTCGCCGACAACCTGGTCCACCGCCGCCCCGACCGGGCCGACCGCCGCCGGGTCCTGCTCCATCTCACCGCCCGCGGCCGCACCCTCCACGAGCGCGCCGCGCACCGCCTCCTCGCCGACCAGACCCGGCTCCTCGACGCGATCGACGACCACGGCGATCTCGTACGACTGCTCGCCCGGCTCACGGCGGTGCTGGACCAGGAGCCCGCGGACGAACCTGCGGAGAAAGTCCTGCCGGTTTCCTGAGGCGCGGTGTCGATCCGGGCGCGCGGCGTTCGTGTAGGAGGTGAGAGAAGCCCCACCGCGAAACCCGATGACCTGGAGGACGTCATGCAGCACTACCTGCTCAGCGTGATCACACCGACCGACGGACAGATGCCCTCGACCGAGGAGATGGCGGAGATCGGCCGCAGGCTGGAGATCTTCCACGGCGAACTCCAGGCCGCCGGTGCCTGGGTCTTCGCCGGCGGACTGCATGGCCCGGAGACGGCCACCGTGCTGCGCCCCAAGGGCGGCAAGGACGGCGACGTACTGATCACCGACGGCCCGTACGCCGAGGGCAAGGAGTACCTGGGCGGGATCTGCCTGATCAAGGCGGCCGACCTGGACGCGGCCCTGGAGTGGGGCAGGCGGGCGACCTGGGCCACCACGCTGCCCATCGAGGTGCGCCCCTTCGTGAACACGTCCGAGGACTGATGTCGTTCACCACCGACGTCGAGGCCGTCTTCCGTGCCGAGTACGGGCGCGCGGTCTCTGTCCTGGTCCGTTTCCTCGGCGACATCGACCTCGCCGAGGAAGCGGTCCAGGACGCCTTCACCACGGCCGTACAGAAGTGGCCGGAGACCGGTGTGCCGCCGAGCCCGGCCGGGTGGATCATCACGACCGCCCGCAACCGCGCGATCGACCGGCTGCGCCGCGAGTCCTCGCGGGAGGCCCGGCACGGCGAGGCCGCCCTGCTGTACGCGTCCGACGCGCCCGCCGAGGAGGGACCCGTGCGCGACGACCGGCTCCGCCTGATCTTCACCTGCTGCCACCCCGCGCTCGCCACCCAGGCACAGGTCGCGCTCACCCTGCGGCTGCTCGGCGGACTCACCACCGCCCGGATCGCCCGCGCCTTCCTGGTGCCCGAGCCGACGATGGCCCAGCGCCTGGTCCGCGCCAAGGCCAAGATCCGCGACGCGAGGATCCCGTACCGGGTGCCCCGCGATGCAGACCTCCCCGACCGACTCAAGGGCGTCCTGGCCGTCGTCTACCTGATCTTCAACGAGGGGTATACGGACTCGCCCGAACTGTGCGCCGAAGCCCTGCGCCTCGGCCGCCTCCTGTCCGAGCTCATGCCCGACGAGCCCGAGGTGACCGGTCTGCTCGCGCTGATGCTGCTCGTCGAGTCGCGCCGGGCCGCCCGGGAGGGCCCGGACGGTGCGCTGGTGCCGCTGCCCGACCAGGACCGCGCGCGCTGGGACGGCGAGCTCATCACCGACGGCCAGTCACTCGTCCGGCGGTGCCTGCGGCTGAACAACCCCGGGCCGTACCAGATCCAGGCCGCGATCAACGCCGTGCACAGCGACGCGCCGACCGCCGACGCGACCGACTGGCGACAGATCCTCCAGCTCTACGACCAGCTCATGGCCCTCGCCCCGAGCCCGGTCGTCGCCCTCAACCGGGCCGTCGCGGTCGCCGAGGTGGACGGCCCGGGGCAGGCCCTCGCCCTCGTGGACGAGCTGGCCCTCGACGACTACCACGTCCTGCACGCGGTCCGCGCCGACCTGCTGCGCCGCCTGGGCCGTGACACCGAGGCCGTGCGGGCGTACGAGGCGGCCATCGCCCGCACGGAGAGCACGGCGGAGCGCGGCTACCTCGAACGCCGCCGCGAGGAACTCGTCCGCGTGTGACAGCCTCGGTGCGGAGAGCGACCTTCTCAGCGCCGGAATTTATCCCTGCCCATCAATGGTTGGTATATACACCTGACCGTCGAGATTCCCCACGCACCACCAGCGAGGCACCGTGAACCAGTCCAGCCCCGAGCAGCCCGCCGACATCGTGTCCCGGCTGCGCGCCACCTTCCGCACCGGGCGCACCAAGCCCGTCGCCTGGCGCACCGCCCAACTGCGCCGCCTGCGCGACCTGCTCACGGAACACGGCGACGACCTCGCCGCCGCCCTCCACGCAGACCTGGGCAAGAGCGCCGCCGAGTCCCAGCGCACCGAGATCGGCTTCACGATCCGCGAGATCGACCACACCCTCGACCATCTCGACGAGTGGCTGAGCCCCGAGTCCGCCCCCGTGCCGGCCCACCTCGGCGTCGACGCCACGGCCTGGACGCAGTACGACCCGCTGGGGGTCGTCCTGGTGATCGCTCCCTGGAACTATCCGCTCCAGCTCCTGCTGACCCCGGTCGTCGGTGCCCTGGCCTCCGGTGACGCGGTGGTCGTCAAGCCCAGCGAGATGGCCCCGGCCACCTCCGCCGCCATCGCCCGGCTGCTGCCCGCCTACCTCGACACCGACGCGGTCGCCGTCGTGGAGGGCGGTGTCCCCGAGACCACGGCCCTGCTCGCCGAGCACTTCGACCACATCTTCTACACCGGCAACGGCGCAGTCGGCCGTATCGTCCTGCGCGCCGCGGCCGAGCACCTGACCCCGGTCGCCCTCGAACTCGGCGGCAAATCACCGGCGTTCGTCGACCGCGACGCCGATCTCGCCGTCGTCGCCGACCGGTTGGCGCGCGGCAAGTTCCTCAACGCCGGCCAGACCTGTGTGGCCCCCGACTATGTGCTGACCGACCCGGAGACCGCCGCCGCGCTCGAACCCCTGCTGGCGAGTGCGGTCGAGAAGGTCTACGGCGCCGACCCGCAGACCTCCGGCGAGTACGGCCGTATCGTCAACGAACGTCACTTCGACCGGCTCGCCGGACTGCTCGACTCCGGCCGGGTCGTCGTCGGCGGACGCAGCGACCGCACGGACAAGTACATCGCGCCGACCGTGCTCGCCGACGTGGACCCGAAGGCGCCCGTCATGGCGGAGGAGATCTTCGGTCCGATCCTTCCGATCGTCACCGTCCCCGGCCTCGACGCGGCGATCGACTTCATCAACGACCGCGACAAGCCCCTCGCCCTGTACGTCTTCACGGACTCCGACGACACCCGCGCCCGGATCGCCGCCGAGACCTCCTCCGGTGCCGTCGGCTACGGCCTCCCGCTCGCCCATCTCACCGTCTCCGACCTGCCGTTCGGCGGCGTGGGGGAGAGCGGCATGGGCAACTACCACGGCCGCTACTCGATCGAGACGTTCAGCCACCGCAAGGCGCTGCTCGAGAAGCCGCTGGTCTGAGCTGCCCCTCACGTATCACCAGTCGCTTATATAAGTGGATGGTGATACGGTGGTGTTCATGCACGCCTTCGATGTGCTCGGGGACCCCGTGCGCCGCCGCATCCTGGAACTGCTCGCCGAGGGCGAGCAGTCCGCGGGCACGGTCAGTGATGTCGTCCGGCGGGAGTTCGGGATATCGCAGCCCGCCGTCTCACAGCATCTGAAGGTGCTGCGGGAGAACGGTTTCGCGACGGTACGGCCGGACGGCACCCGGCGCCTGTACGCGGTCGACTCCGAGCCGCTGCGGGACATCGACGCCTGGCTCGACCGCTTCCGTCGTTTCTGGACCCCGCATCTGGACGCTCTGGCCACCGAGTTGGCCCGGGGCAAGCGTGAGCGCCGGCTCCGTGACACCGACGACACCCCCGATTCTCCGACGAGTTGAGGTGCACCCCATGATCGACGTGACCCATCAGATCAACTCCGTGAGCCGCCGGGTCGGCCGACGCGACTTCAAGGCCGGCGAGGCCCGCGTGGTCACCATCGGCCAGTCCTACGACGCACCGCCCGAGGACGTCTGGGACGCCTGCACCGACCCAGAGCGCATCCCGCGCTGGTTCCTGCCGGTCACTGGTGAACTGCGGCTCGGCGGGCGCTACCAGTTGCAGGGCAACGCGGGCGGCACCGTCGAGCGCTGCGACCCGCCCAAGAGCTTCTTCGCGACCTGGGAGTTCGGCGGCGAAGTCAGTTGGATCGAGCTGCGGTTGACACCGGAGGGCGAGGGCACGCGCTTCGAGTTGGACCACATCTCCCATGTCGACGACCAGAAGTGGGCCGAGTTCGGGCCGGGCGCGGTCGGTGTCGGCTGGGACTCGATCCTGCTCGGGCTCAGCGGCCACCTCTCGGGCGGCGACTCCGTGAAGCCAGAGGACGCCATGGCCTGGCTGATGTCGGAGGAGGGGCGCCGCTTCGTCACCGAGAGCAGCGAGGCGTGGTTCGCGGCGAACGTCGCGAGCGGCGAGGAGGAGGCGGTGGCCCGCGCCGCCGCGGACCGGACGACGGCGGCCTACACGGGGGCCGATGCCGAAGAACGTACCGACTGAACCGCAGACCTGGAGCCGATCACCGTTGTAGCGTGCGCGCTGGACGTCACGGGTGATCGGAGCCAGGGATGAACGACGGCGAGACGGTGTTGGTGACCGGCGGCAGCGGATTCGTCGGCAGCCATCTTGTCCGGCACCTGCTGGAGCGCGGCTACCGGGTGCACACCACCGTGCGGTCCCTCGGCAACGAGGCGAAGGTCGCGCCGCTGCGGGCCATGCGGGACCAATTCCCGGGCGCCCTGGCGCTGTTCGAGGCGGATCTGCTGGCGGCGGGTTCCTTCGACGCGGCCATGGACGGCTGCCGGGTCGTGTTCCACGTCGCCTCGCCATTCCTGATGCCGGAGAAGATCAAGGACGGTCACAAGGACGTCGTCGAACCCGCGCTCACCGGCACCCGAAACGTCCTCGCCGCCGTCGAACGCACGCCCACCGTCGAGAAGTTGGTGTTCACCTCGACGGTCGGCACTATCTTCGGGGACTACGCCGACGTACGGGCGATGAAGGACGGGATCCTCACCGAGGAGTACGTCAACACCACCAGCACGGTCGAGAACAACCCGTACCACTACGCCAAGACGGTCGCCGAACGTGCCGCCTGGGACGCGGCACAGGCGCAGGACCGCTGGCGCATGGTCAGCGTCAACCCCGGTCTGATTCTGGGCCCTTCGCTCACTCCCGCCTCGGATTCCGGCAGCCTGTTCCTCCTCGACGAGCTGTTCAAGGGCTACTTCTTCTACGGGGCGCCCGACTTCAGCTTCACCGTCGCCGATGTGCGGGACGTCGCGGACGCGCACATCGCGGCGGCCGAACTCCCCGACGCGCACGGCCGGTACATCGTGGCCGCGACCCGCATGGCGTCCTTCCTCGACATGTCACGAGCCCTGCGCCGGCGCTTCCCGCGCAACTACCGTCTGCCCCGGCACGGCCTGCCGCACTGGCCGGTGCGCATCCTGGGGCCCGCGTTCGGGCTCACCCAGGACTACATCCGCAAGCACCTCGGGATCAGGTTCACGGTCGACAACCGGCGGAGTGTGGAGGAACTGGGCATCGTCTACCGGCCGTTGGAGGAGACACTCCTCGATCACTACCTGGCGTGGCGGCAGTTGAGGGAACGCGCTGACCGTTCTCGGCTGTTCACCGCGACGACCGGTCATGGCTCTTGACTGGTTCAGACCAAAGGCGTTTGGGTGTGGCTCGATCATCTTTTCGGTGTCATGAGCCTGACCACACTCGACCGAAGGGCACTCATGCGAACCCCCCACGCCCTGCTCGCCATCACCGCCGCGCTGGCCGCGGTGATCACCGCCCCGCCGGCCGGCGCCGCCGACGCGGCCCCCTCCCCGGGCACCTACTACGTCCAGAGCGCCACGACCGGGCTCGACGCGGCCGACAACGGGGGAGCGGTGGAGCAGCACAACCCGAAGGGCAACGAGGACCACCAGCAGTGGACCCTCCGGACGAGCGGATCCTCGTACGTCCTGGAGAGCACCGACACGGCCGGAAGCTGCCTGGGCCGCTCGGGCGGCCAGGCCCGGACCGTCGCCTGCACGAGCGCGGACGCGGCCTGGCAGATCACGCCGGTCGGCGGTGACCAGTACACGCTCCAAGTCCCGGGCACAGCAAGCTACTTGACCGTGGGCGCCAAGCCCTCCGGCGCCAACTACCCGGCCCAGTTGGTCATCGGTTCGTCCGGCGGCCTCGCCTCCTGGTACCTCACGCCGGTCACCTCGCCCACCAGCCCGATCCCGGCACAGGACCAACGCACCCTGGACCAGGTCACGTTCCTCACCGCGCACAACGCCTACGCCAACGGCGTGGACGGCGGATTCGCCCCGCCCTTCGTGAACTTCTTCCCCAACCAGTCCCGGGGCATCAACCAGCAACTCTCCGACGGAGTACGGGGGTTCATGCTGGACATCCACCAGACCTCCGACGGTGCGATCCTCTGCCACGACAGTTGCACCTTGGTCAGCAAGCCCGTCGCTCTCAACGTCGACCTCCAGCGCATGGTGGACTTCCTCAAGGCGCACCCCGACCAGTTCGTCACCGTCTTCCTGGAGGACTACGTCGACCCGGGCGTCCTGCGCGATGAACTCGCCCGTGTCAACGGCCTGTACGACGTCCTCTACCGCCCCGACCAGACCGGGGTGAAGCAGAACGGCTGGCCGAAGATGGCCGACCTGATCGCGGCCAACCACCGGCTGCTGATCTTCACCGACCACAGCCGCGCCTCCGACGAGTCCGCCGGACTGACCCGGGACAGCTTTGGCGTGATGTACCAGCGCGAGTGGACCGTCGAGAACTACTGGTCCATGGGCTCCGGCGCGAGCTCCTCCGACTGGTCCTGCTACAGCCGCTGGTACGGCAGCGACCTCAACGTCCCGCTCACCCAGACGTATCCGGGTTTCCGCCCGCTGTTCGTCATGAACCACTTCCGGGACGCCACCGTTGCCGGCACCGCACAGACCGACAACACCAAGGTCCTCGACCGGGCCCAGCGGTTCTGCCAGCCGGCCGCCCGCAAGAAGCCCAACTTCCTCGCGGTGGACCGCTACGACCTCGGTGACCCGGCCTCCGCGGTCAACTCCCTGAACACGTACACGTATCCGTAAAGCGATGGCGGCCGTGCGCTGGGGATGTGCGAAACTCCGCTGATGACTTCGGAGAAGATCACCGCGGCCGCCGCGGGCACCTGGAAACTCGGCGACCTGACCGTCAACCGCGTCGGCTTCGGCGCGATGCGGCTGACGGGCAGCGCCGCCTTCAACCTCGGGGCACCGAGCGACCGCGACCGCTCGATCGCCGTGCTGCGCAAGGCCATTGAGCTGGGTGTGAACCACATCGACACGGCCGCCTTCTATTTCTCGTCGCTGCGCTCCGCGAACGAACTCATCAACACCGCGCTCGCCCCCTACCCGGACGACCTCGTGATCGCCGCGAAGGTCGGCCCCTTCCGCACCTACTCGGGGGAGTGGGGCACTTCGGCACGCCCCGACGACCTGCGCGGCCATGTCGAGGAGAACCTGCGCCAGCTCGGGCGCGACCACATCGACGTGGTCTATCTGCGCCGGATGGGGCAGGACTCGATCGCCGAGCACTTCGGCGCGCTCGCGGAACTCCAGGAGGAGGGCCTGGTCCGGCATCTCGCGCTCTCCGACGTGGAGCCGCGGCACCTCGCCGAGGCGCAGCGGATCGCTCCCGTGGTGAGTGTGCAGAATCGGTTCGGGCTCGACTCCTCCCGACCCGAGACCGAAGACATGCTGCGGCTCTGCGGCGAACAGGGCATAGCCTTCGTGCCGTTCTTCGCCATCGCGGGCGAGGGCGGGGCCAAGGGCGCCACCACCGCCCACGACGACGAGGTACTGGCCATCGCGGACGCCCACGGCGTGACCCCGGCCCAGATCCGCCTGGCCTGGTCCCTCGCCCAGGGACCGCACGTCCTCGCCATCCCCGGCACGGGCAACCCCGACCACCTCGTCGAGAACGTGGCCACGGGCGCGATCCGGCTCGCCGAGGACGAGCTCGACCGCCTCAACGAGCTGCACAGGAAGGCCGGTTGAGCGAGGACGTGGCTCAGGCCGGCCAGGTGCCGTCCCGCATCAGGTGGCGCCCGGGCAACTCGTGTTGCCCGTGCCACGCCTGGACGGCCAGCGGTCGTATCCGGAAGAAGGAGTAGGGCGCGCGTTCCTCGCGGGGATCCCAGCCGTACTTCGCGCGCAACGCCTCGACCGCGGCGGCCGGGACGTCCTCGGCGGCGAACGCCGTCGCCTCGCCGTCGATGAGCACGACGTCCCGGGTGTCCGCGAACGCGAGCCGGGTCCGCCGCCCGTCGGCGAGATTGCGGCCCGTGGGGTTCGTGGGCCGGGTGGACAGCCAGACCGCCCGCCCGTCCCACACGAACCAC
The DNA here is from genome assembly GCF_040605995.1 of Streptomyces sp. NPDC005492. Lineage (NCBI taxonomy): Bacteria > Bacillati > Actinomycetota > Actinomycetes > Kitasatosporales > Streptomycetaceae > Streptomyces > Streptomyces sp. NPDC005492. Next base: position 319 of record NZ_JBEXDX010000049.1, on the reverse strand, counting down.
AGCGGAACCAGACAGGGCAGCCCGTCGGCGTCCGCCGAGGCCACCCAGACGTCCGACTCCCGCTCCAGCCGGGCCAGTACGTCATGCCTGCGTTCCTCGGGGCCGCGGGGCGGCACGGTGATCGTCATGCCGGGGACGCTATCGGCGGGGTTCGCGTGGCGCCTCGGGCCAGGGGCGTAGGACTTCCGGCCCTGTCGGCACTTTCCCGTCGTCCGGCCGGTGCTGCCGTGGATGTTCCCCTCCCGTGTCCCAAGGGCGTGCGAGGTGTACCCACCCGCCGGACCGGGACCGGACCGCCCTGCTCGCATGCCGCGTCGAG
>NZ_JBEXDX010000048.1:0-62460 GCF_040605995.1 Streptomyces sp. NPDC005492 | reverse complement strand
CCAGCGCACCGGCACCTCGGCGACCTCCCAGTCCGCGCGGCGGAAGTGCTGGAGGACCTCCACGTCGATGCCCCAGCCGTTGATGCTGGCGGCGGCCGGGATGCCGGTAAGCGCCCACTCGGCCGCCGCGCCGCGCAGCAACCGCAGAGTGCCGGCGCCCCGGGCCCGTTGAAGGGCCAGCTCGTCGCGCCTTCGCACCGTCAGTTCACGGGCGGCCAGTACCAGGGTGGCGAGGGCGAGGACGGCCAGCATCACGCTCGGCAGATACAGCGAGGACCGGGCCACCACCGTCGGCACCGTCAACTCGTCGATCGCGTCCGGCAGTCCGGAGCCCACCTTCAGGTCGTCCAGCGACGGCTGCCGTCCCTGGAACACCGACACCCGGCTCTCGCTTCCGGAGAAGGCACGCAGCCGGTCGTGCAGCCCGGCGAGACCGCCCGCGTCGAGCCGGGAGAGGTCGGGGCGTACGGCCCAGTGGGCGGTCAGCGTCCCGTTCAGTACGGCGCTGCCGTTGAGCGCGGACGCCGAGACCACCAGCAGTTCCTGGTCGGCGGTCTCCCCCGGGGCCAGGTCGCCGGCCATCGCGGGCCAGAACCCGACGGCACCGGTCGCCCGGAAGACACCGGTGATCCGCAGGGTCATGGCGCGCTCGAAGGCGTCCCGCACCTGGAGGGTGGAGCCGGGCCGCACGCCCAGGAGCCTGGCCAGTGCCTGGGGCACCGCCGTGTCGACCGGTGCGGTGGATCCGGTGGAGACCCGGACGTCGGGCAGCGAGGTGAACGCGTCGGCCGGGGCGTCGGCCGTGCCGGCGGGCCAGCGTCCGGCGGTCAACTCCCCGAACCTGCCCGCGCTTTGGACCGCGACCGGGTGCAGCCCGCTGCCCCCGGGACCACGCGGCCGGCCCGTGTCACCGTCGATCCCCGTCACGGAGACGGCCGATGTGCCCAGCAGCCCCACATACGTCCGCTGCGGCACCCCGGCGAACACCCGGTCGGCGGCGGCCCGCACATCCCGGTCGGCGGCGGCCATTCCTCCGGCCCGGAAGGACGCGTTGACGGTCACCTGCGCGCCGAGATCGGCGGCCAGCCGCCGCACGGCCCCGGCCTGCACCGAACTCCCCGCCAGCGCCGCGAGCGTGGCCAGCGCCGTCGCACACAGGAGCACGGTCACCGATACGGCGGCCAGTACCAGCCCGTGCCGACCGGCCCGCCGGGCAACGGGGGGAAGCCTCCTCCGCGGCGGACGCGGGTCGACCGGGCGGCGCCGAGGGGAGGGCCTGAAGGCCGTGGCGACCACATGAACCCCCGCAGAATCGAACATGTGACGGCGTCGGCGCGTCACAGTCCTATCAGGCGCCCCCGGGAGACGCAAGATCCGCCGAACTTCCCCAACTCCCTTTGCTGGAAGCGTCGGAGCGGGGTCAGGTGTGCGGCCGGACGACGCCCAGGAGTGGTGATCGGTTGCCGGTAGCGGGAGTTGGACTCCGTGGAGAAGCGCGGAGTCCTTACGCGGGGATTCTGACCGGCGTCACGAACTCCCGTGCCCGATACGGCTGTTCGGCCACCCCTCTCCTGCTAGTGGGGAGCCGGTTCCGGTGCCCGCCCGCTGATGCGACGGCGGGCGCCGATCCGTCCGATGACGACGGTGGCGGCGAGCGCGCCCAACGGCGGAGCGAGGAGATAGCCGGGCAGGAGGGAGAGGTCGCCGGAGAAGAGGGCGGGACCGAACTCGCGGGCCGGGTTGGCGATTCCGCCGGTGAGGGTGCCGAAGGCGATGATCTGTGTGGCGATCATCGTGCCGACCGCCCACGGGGTGAATGGGCCGAGTCTGCGGCTGGAGATGGCGATGCCGGCGACCGCGACGATGACGAACATCGTGGTGGCCTCGACCGCGACGACGGCGGCCCAACTCCAGCCGGGGGCGGGCCGGATGACGGCGAAGTCCACGGCCGGAGAGGCGAACACCGGTCCCCAGACGAGGCGTCCGGCCGCGATGCCGAGCACCGAACCGAGCAGTTGTCCCGCGACGAACGGCAGGACATCGCGGCCCGGTGTGCGGCCGTAGCGCCACATGGCCAGGGTGATCGCCGGGTTGACGTGTCCGCCGGTCCTCCTGCCCCAGGGCGAGAGCATGACGGCGGTGACCGTGTACCCGGACAGCGGGGCCACGGCGAGGAGTCTGCCCTCGGGGGTGTTCCACCACCAGCCGCCGGACCCCGGGTCGAGGGTGCCCATCAGCCAGCGGACCGTGGTGGCCACGACGAACAACATCAGTGCGGTCAGGGCGAGTTCGAGCAGGGCGGAGTGCAGGGTACGCGCGCGTTCGCCGGTCACAACGGCTTCGTCCAGGAGGCGTCGGAGCGCGTCAGGGCGAACGCGGTGACGGAGGCCGCCACCAGGAGCAGCGCGGCGAACAGCAGGGGCAGGGCCGGGCCGCCGTGCTGGACCGCGAGGGCACCGGCCAGACCCCCGGCGAACATGGCGCCGGCCGAGAGCAGCCGACGGCCGACCTTGCTGCCCTTGCCACCCGCGAGCCGGCTGTCCGCGGCCACTCCGGTGATGGTGAGCGTCAGCACGGTCGTGGTCAGGTCGGGTACGGCCAGGGCTCGGGCGGTGGCGTTCTGCACGCCCATCCCGAGGCCGAGGAGCGCGATCAAGGTGTACTGGACCGCCGTACCGAGGTGCGCGGCGGTGGTGTGGGTGACCTGGGCCACGACATAGGCCGCCAGGACCAAGGTCGTCTCCAACAACAGCGCCAGATGCAGCACCCGGCCCCGGTGGGCCCCGGCCCCGTGCGCGAGCCGCCCGCCGATCAGCGCGCCCGCGGCGAACGCGGCGAGTGCGGCGAGGGACGCGGCCAGCGAGAAACCCGCCGCACCCGCGATCGCGAAGCCGGAGAAGACGACGTTGCCGGTCATGTTGGCGACGAAGACATGGCCCAGTACGAGATAGCTGAACGCGTCCACGAGCCCGGTCACCACCGTCAGCGCGAGCATCAACGGGGGCAGCGGGCCGTGTCGGTCCTCCATGTCGGGGACGACCGTGGCCCACGCGTCGCGCAGTGCGGCAGGCATGGCATTGCTCCCATTCGCTGGAGATCTGGCTTCCTCACGAGCCTCGCGCCACGGGAGCGTTCCGTCCAACATATGGATACGGGTGCAGCAATCTCCTACACCGATCGATCAGCCGACCAATCAGCCGATCGATCAGCCGGTCGGTCGCGCTACGGCCTGCCCCTGATCGCGTGCCGTTCCACCACCTCCAGGAACGCGGCCCCGGCCGGCGCCAGCCGCTTGCTGTCGTGGACCGCACAGATGGTGTGCACCGCCGCCTCGTCCGCGACCCGCAGCGCGCGGGCCCCGTACGGCAGCGTGCCCGAAGGATCCGCGCCGGCCGCCGAGTCGTCGAACACGGACGAGCGCGGTACGACCGTCACGCCGATGCCCCGCGCGGCCAGCCGGATCATGTCGTGGATCTGGCCGACCTGGAAGTGCTGGCCGGGCTCCACCCCGGCGCGGGCGAAGGCCGCCTCCACCTGGCGGCGCAGTCCGCTGCCCCGGGTGAACTGGATGAGCTGGTGGCTCTCCGGCAGATCGGCGAGGTCGACCGTGTCAGCGTCCGCGCCGGCCAGGGCGTGATCGGCGGGCACGATCAGGACCAGCGGGTCGACGGACAGCACCAAGTGGTCGAGCCCTTCCGGGACTTGACGCGGCCCGAGGCCCACGATCGCGATGTCGAGGTCCCCGGCCAGGACCGACGCGGCCATCTCCACGCTGGGCGCGTTGGTCACATGGAAGTCGATGCCGGGATAGCGGGCGTGGTAATCCGCCATCACCTCGACCAGGTCGACCGAGGAGGCGCGCGTCTGGACGAGGCCGAGGCGCAGCCGCCCGCGCCGCAGCCCGGACAGGGCGTCGAGGGCCGCCTGCGCGTTGTCGACGTCGGCGAGGATGCGGCGGGCCAGCGGTTCGAGGAGTTCCCCGGCGGACGTCAGCCGGACGGAACGGCTGGTGCGGCTGAACAGCCGGGCGCCCACGTCCTTCTCCAGACGGGCGATCTGCTGGCTCAACGCGGACTGGGCGACATAACAACTGGCCGCCGCCTGCGTGAAGTTGCGGGTTTCCGCGACGGCGAGGAAGTACTTCAGATGGCGCAGATCCACGCCCGCTCCCGTCCTCTCACCAATCCATTCGACTTATCGATTCGACAAGAACCATGTGTTGGACCGATCCAGCGTCCCAGACCTAGCGTCGAACCGCCACCAGCCGACCGACCTCAGGAGCCGACGTGTCCAGCAGCACCATGCCCGTGGGTGGCATACGCCCGCACGACGGGGTCGAGCACCCCGCCCAGCTCGTCGTCCGCAACGCCCGTATCCACACCGGCGATCCGGCCCGTCCGGCCGCGTCCGCCGTGGCCGTCACCGACGGTGTCTTCAGCGCCGTAGGAGACGACTCGACCGTCGCTCCGCACATCGGCCCCGCCACCCGTGTCGTGGACGCGCTCGGCAGGCGGGTGATTCCCGGGCTCAACGACTCCCATCTGCACGTCATCCGGGGCGGGTTGAACTATCTGCTGGAACTGCGCTGGGACGGCGTACGGTCGCTGCGTACCGCGCTGCGCATGCTGCGGGAGCAGGCCGAGCGGACGCCAACCGGGCAGTGGGTACGGGTGGTTGGGGGCTGGACCGGGGAGCAGTTCGCGGAGAAGCGGCTGCCGACCGTGTCCGAGCTGAACGCCGCCGCGCCCGACACCCCGGTCTTCGTGCTGCACCTCTACCAGTCGGCGATCCTCAACCGGGCCGCGCTGGAGGCCGTCGGCTTCACGCGTGACACCCCGAACCCGCCCGGCGGCGAGATCGTCCGCGACTTCGCGGGCAACCCCACCGGTGTTCTGCTCGCCGCGCCCGCCGCCGGGCTGCTCTACTCCACCCTCGCCAAGGGTCCGATCCTCGCCCCCGAGGACCAACTCGGCTCCACCCGCCACTACTTGCGCGAGCTGAACCGCTTCGGCATCACCAGCGCCATCGACGCCGCAGGCGGTTTCCAGAACTTCCCCGACAACTACGCGGCCGTCACCGAGCTGGCCGAGCGCGGGGAGTTGACGGTCCGGATCGCCTACCACCTCTTCCCGCAGACCGCCGGGCAGGAACTCGACGACCTGCGCCGCTGGATCGGCATGGTCCGTCCCGGTGACGGCGACGAGTGGCTGCGCTGCAACGGCGCCGGCGAGAACCTGGCCTGGTCTCCGGCCGACTTCGAGAACTTCGCCGAGCCCCGCCCCGAACTCACCGCCCGCGCGAGCCAGGACCTGGAGGCGGCGGCCCGGTTGCTGCTCGGCAACGGCTGGGGCTTCCGGCTGCACGCCACCTACGACGAGACGATCCGTCAGGACCTGGACGTCTTCGAGAAGATCGCCGCGGACGGCGGATTCCCGTCCGGGACACGGTGGTTGTTCGACCACGCCGAGACCGTGAGCCAGTCGAGCCTGGACCGGATCAAGGCCCTCGGCGGAGCCGTCTCCGTCCAGAACCGCATGATGTTCCAGGGCCGGGCCTTCATCGACCGCTACGGCGCCGAGCGCGCCGCGACCGCGCCCCCGATCCGCGCCATGCGGGACACTGGTCTGCTGGTCGCGGCCGGCACCGACGCCACCCGCGTCTCCAGCTACAACCCCTGGTTGTCGCTGTCCTGGCTGGTGACCGGCCGTACCGTCGGCGACACGCTCCTCTACCCGGCCGAGAACCGCGTCGACCGCGCCACCGCCCTGGAGATGTACACCGTCGCGGGCGCGCACCTGACCGGCGAGGCCGACGTCAAGGGCACCATCACCGAGGGCAAGTACGGCGACCTGGCCGTGCTGTCCGCCGACTACTTCTCCGTCGCCGACGAGGACATCGACCGTATCGAGGCCCTGCTCACCGTGGCGGGCGGCAAGATCGTGCACGCGGTCGGCGACTACGAGAACATCGCCGCCCCGCTGCCGGAGATAAGCCCGGCCTGGAGCCCGGTCGCCCGCTTCGGCGGCTACCAGGCGCGGGCGGCGACGGGCGTACGACAGGCCCGCGCCTTCACCGAGGCCGCCGCCGACTCCGAGGAGCAGCGCGCCTGGCGCGAGCGGCGCGGAGACCTCACTCCCGTACCGCACATACCGCACCAGGCCGTCCACGCGCTCGACCCGCTGGACGGCTGCTTCTGATCAGCCGTACGGTCCACCTCTCGTACCTCTCGGTCACCCACGCCTTCGACGCCTCCGGCACGGGGCGGCCAGTCTCCTGAAGTCATGACCGAGTGGCAGTACCTTCGGTGGGTCACCGACGGTCTCGCCGGACGAACGCCCCGCCCCCGGCCGCATTTCCTGGAGGCTCCATGCCCGTACGCCGTATCGGCCTCGTCGTCCACCAGGGACGCGCGACGGCCCTGGAGGCGGCGCGCGCCGTGCACGACTGGAGCGAGGCGCACGGCGTCCGCTGCACGGAGATCGACGTGTGGGCCAAGGACCACCACCGCCGCACCGGACGCGAGGAGGCCGAGGCGGCGGGCAACCCCGATCTCGTCGTCACCCTCGGCGGAGACGGCACCTTCCTGCGCGGAGCCCGCATCGCCGTCAAGAGCGGAGCCGACGTCCTCGGCGTCGACCTCGGCAAGGTCGGCTTCCTCACCGAGGTCCCGGCCCACGACATCGGCGACGCCCTCGATGCCGTGCACGAGGGGCGGGCCGTCGTCGAGGAGCGGATGACGCTGACCATGCGCGCCTCCCGTCCGCTGGACATCCCCGCCGAGATGGAGGCCATGCTGCGCTACGGCCGCGGTCCCGCCCTGCCGCCGCCGCGGGTTCGGCCCGAGACCACCGAAGGGGGCGGCTGGGGCTGTGCGTTGGACGTCACCGCCCTCAACGACGTCGTCCTGGAGAAGCTGGCCCGCGACCGGCAGGTCGGCGTCGGGGTCTACCTCGCCGGACGACTGCTCGCGACCTACTCGGCCGACGCGCTGGCCGTCGCGACCCCGACCGGTTCCACGGCCTACAGCTTCGCCGCCGGCGGACCCGTCCTCTCACCCCACATGGACGCCGTCGTCTTCACCCCCATCGCCCCGCACATGACGTTCAACCGCAGCGTGATCGCCGCCCCCGACGAACCGGTCGGCCTGCGCGTCCTGCCCCACTCCGGCCAGGCCGCCGTCAGCGTCGACGGCCAACTGCGCGGTGTCCTCGACCCCGGTGACTGGATCGGCGTCTTCCGCGCCCCGCAGCGCGTCCGCCTCGTCCGGCTGCGCCCCACCGACTTCTACGGCCGGCTGCGCGACCGCTTCCGCCTCACCGACGCCCCCGCAACCGCCCAGGACGCCTCCGAACCGTTCTTCCGCCCGGACACCCCGGTCCCGCCGGACCTCGCGGGGATGCGCCTGCCGCCGGCGGCCGAGTAGCGGCCCGCGGCGGCCGGTACGGGTGGTGGAGGCACGCCGGTGGTCCCCGCGCGGCCCCGAAGGCCGTCGACGATGCCGTCTCGCATGGATTCCAGCCGGCCCCGATCGGTACCGGGCGCAGTGCGCGGTGCCAGGGGCCACATCGCCGACGAGGCCCGACGGCCGCCGACGCAGGTTCCTCGACTCGACACCGGCCGGCCGGTACGGCCCCTCCCGGTCCCCGAACGCCGCACGGAGACCGGACCACTGCGGGCGCCGGGCCCCAACAGGACCAAATCCGGGGCCGGTTCGGCACCGGCACCGTGGCCCTGCCCTGGACCCGGGCGGTCCGACCGGCGCCGTGACTGTCCGGCGCCGCCCGTGCGCCCCCGCGCGTACGGACGACATTCACACGGGCGCCACCAGACCCTTCCCTGACGTTCGTTGCTCTTGGAACACTCGCACCGCGCGCATTTCGCCATGTTCCGGCCGGCCGCGCGTCAGGATGAGAGGTGCCTCACCCATGTCCGAAGTCAATCGGCGTCGATTTCTGCAACTCGCGGGTGCCACCACGGCGTTCACGGCGCTGTCCAACAGCATCGAGCGGGCCGCCGCGCTCCCCGCGAACCACCGGTCAGGGAGCATCGAGGACGTCGAGCACATCGTCGTCCTGATGCAGGAGAACCGCTCCTTCGACCACTACTTCGGCTCGCTCAGAGGCGTCCGGGGCTTCGGCGACCCCCGTCCGGTCGTGACCCGCCAGGACGGCAAACCGGTCTGGTACCAGTCGGACGGCACCAAGGACATCCTCCCCTTCCACCCCGAGGCCGACGACCTGGGCCTGCAGTTCATCCAGGACCTCCCGCACGGCTGGAACGACGGACACGCCGCGTTCGACGGCGGCAAGTACGACAAGTGGGTGCCGTCCAAGGGCTCCACGACGATGGCGTACCTGACGCGAGAGGACATCCCCTTCCACTACGCGCTCGCCGACTCCTTCACCATCTGCGACGCGTACCACTGCTCGTTCATCGGCTCCACCGACCCCAACCGCTACTACATGTGGACGGGTTACACCGGCAACGACGGCCAGGGCGGCGGCCCCGTCCTCGGCAACGACGAAGCCGGCTACAGCTGGACGACGTACCCCGAGCGCCTCGAAAAGGCAGGGGTCTCCTGGAAGATCTACCAGGACGTCGGCGACGGCCTCGACGCGGCAGGCAGTTGGGGCTGGATCCAGGACGCCTACCGCGGCAACTACGGCGACAACTCGCTCCTCTACTTCAAGCAGTACCAGAACGCCCAGCCCGGCGACCCGCTCTACGACAAGGCCCGCACCGGCACCGACGCCACCAAGGGCGAGGGTTTCTTCGACCAGCTGAAGGCCGACGTCAAGGGCGGCAAGCTGCCGAAGATCTCCTGGGTCGTCGCCCCCGAGGCCTTCACCGAGCACCCCAACTGGCCCGCGAACTACGGCGCCTGGTACGTCGCCCAGGTCCTGGACGCGCTGACCTCCGACCCCGAGGTGTGGGCCAAGACGGCCCTGTTCATCACCTACGACGAGAACGACGGCTTCTTCGACCACCTGGTGCCGCCGTTCGCGCCGGGCTCGGCCGCGCAGGGCAAGTCGACCGTCGACGTCGGCCCCGACCTCTTCAAGGGCGACGCCAGCCACCCGGCCGGCCCCTACGGATTGGGCCAGCGCGTGCCGATGATCGTCGTCTCGCCCTGGAGCAAGGGCGGTTACGTCTGCTCGGAGACCTTCGACCACACCTCGGTGATCCGGTTCATGGAGCGCCGCTTCGGTGTGCACGAGCCCAACATCTCGCCCTGGCGGCGCGCGATCTGCGGCGACCTGACCACCGCCTTCGACTTCTCGCACAAGGACACCAAGCGGGTTCCGCTGCCCGCCACCGACGGCTACCAGCCGCCGGACAAGAACCGTCACCCCGACTATGTGCCGACGCCGCCCGCCAACCCGGTGCTCCCCGAGCAGGAGCGCGGACAGCGGCCGGCCCGGCCCCTCAAGTACGCGCCCGCGGTGGACGGTTCGGCGGATGCGGCGGCCGGAACGTTCACGCTCGCCTTCGCCTCCGGCGCGAAGGCCGGCGCGAACTTCCTGGTCACCTCCGGCAACCGCACGGACGGGCCCTGGAGTTACACCACCGAGGCCGGCAAGAAGGTCTCGGACGCCTGGAACTCGGCGTACTCGAACGGCTCCCACGACCTGACCGTGCACGGCCCCAACGGCTTCCTGCGTGTCTTCAAGGGCCCCGGCAAGAAGGCCGGCCCCGAGGTCACCGCCCGCGACTGCGGCGACGACGTCGAGCTGACCTTCACCAACAAGGGCTCCGGCACGGTGCAGTTGAAGGTCACCAGCGGCTACGGCGGCCGTGACCGGACGTTCAAGGTACGGGCCGGCGCCACCGTACGGCACACCTTCGACCTCGGCGCGAGCAAGCGGTGGTACGACCTGACGGTCACCTCCGACGCCGACGCGGGCTTCCTGCGACGATTCGCCGGACATGTCGAGAACGGCCGACCGGGGGTCAGCGACCCGGCGTTCGGTACCGCGTAAGGGCTTTCGTGACGCCGGTTGTTTTCCGGGGCACTCGCGGTAGTGTGCCCCGGTGACCACGCATTCGAACACACCTGCAGGCTGGTACCCGGATCCGCACGGAGCGCCCCAGACCCTCCGCTACTGGGACGGCGCGAAGTGGACCGACCACACCAACGCGGACCAGCAGGGGCAGGCCGCGCAGCAGGCGCCGCCGCAGGCCGTACCGCAGCAGGCGGCCGGTCCGGACCCGCGCGTCCAGCAGCAGGTGCAGCAGCAGGCCGGGGTCGCCGCGGGCGGCCCCGGCGGCGGCGGCCTGTTCAGCGAGCCGGTCCTCGTGGTGAACCAGAAGGCCAAACTGATCGAGCTGACCAACGAGTACAAGGTCATGGATCAGAACGGCAATCTGATCGGCACGGTCACCGAGATCGGTCAGAGCACGCTGAAGAAGGCGCTGCGCTTCGTCTCCAGCATCGACCAGTTCATGACCCACAAGCTGGAGATCCGCGACGCCCACGGGCAGCCTCAGTTGGTGTTGACCCGGCCGGCGAAGATCATGAAGTCCAAGGTGATCGTGTCCCGTCCGGACGGCTCGCCGGTGGGTGAGATCGTCCAGCAGAACATGATCGGGAAGATCAACTTCGCGATGGTCGTGAACGGCCAGCAGGTCGGTGCGATCAAGGCGGAGAACTGGCGGGCGTGGAACTTCGCGATCGTCGACCACACGGACAACGAGGTCGCCCGGATCACCAAGACCTGGGAAGGCCTCGCCAAGACGATGTTCACCACCGCGGACAACTACGTCCTGCAGATCCACTACCAGCTGCCCGAGCCGCTGCTGAGCCTGGTGGTCGCGACGGCGCTGACCGTCGACACCGCGCTCAAGCAGGACTCACGCGGTCTCGGCTGACCCCGCTCAGAGCGCGGTGAGATGCCCCGGCGCGGACTTCCGGTCCGGCTGCCGGGGCAACAACGCCGGTTCCGCGGAGGCCGATTGGGCCTCCAGCGCCAGTACGGCGGCCACGGGATGTTCGTGGTCGCCGTATTCGTGTGTCAGCGGTGTCACGGGGACCGCCCGGGTCAGCAGCACCACGCCCCACGAGGCGAGTCCGGCGCCCGCCAGCGCGAGGAGGATGCCCGCCGCGCCGCCCTGGAGGCGTTCGCCCAGCAGCGCGAGGCCGATCGCGGCGGCGGCCACCGGGTTCGCCAGCGTCACCACCGCGAGCGGGGCGCCGAGCCCGCCCCGGTAGGCGGTCTGCGAGAGCAGCAGCCCGCCCGCCGCGAACAGCGCGACCAGCAGGGCGACTCCGACCACCTGCATGCTCAGCAGCGGGCCCGAGCGGTCCGTCGCCGCGACCGTCACGGTCTGGGTGAGCGCGGAGGCGACACCCGAGGCGACCCCGGACGCCGACGCGTGCCGTAGCCCCGGCCGTGCGCCGCGCCGGGCCAGCACTCCGATCAGCGCGGCCGTCGTGCCCGCGACCGCCAACGCCTGCGGAACACCGAGGACTTGGTCGGGCTGCGGTCCGGACGCCGTGACCAGCAGGGCGGAGAGGCCCAGCAGGGTCAGGGCGGTGCCCCGCCACTCCACCGGGCTGACCCGCCGCCCGGCCACCCGCGCGCCCATCGGCACCGCGGCGACGAGGGTGAGCGCGCCCAGCGGCTGCACGACGGTCAGCGGACCGTAGTTGAGGGCTACGACGTGCAGCAGCGCGGCCGACGCGTTCAGGACGACCGTCCACCACCAGGCTCCGGTGGCGAGCAGTCGCAGCATGCCCGCGTCGGAGTTGCGGGCGGCCAGTCGTTCCTGGGCCACGGCCGCGGCCGCGTAGGCGACGGCCGAGAAGAGGGAGAGGACGACGGCGACGAGGGTGGCGTTCATCGGCCCGCTCCGACGAGAGCCGGCTCTTCGGTGACTTCGGGCACGAGCCGCGGCTGACCGCGGCCTGCCGTCGTCGCCGTCCGGTGCGGCGGGTGCATCACGGCGAGGGCGGCACCGAGCATGGCGGTGGCCACGATCGCGTCCAGCCAGTAGTGGTTCGCGGTGCCCACGATCACCAGCAGCGTCAGCAGCGGATGCAGCAGCCACAGCCAGCGCCAGCGGGAGCGGGTCGCGACGATCAGGCCGATCGCCACCATCAGCGCCCAGCCGAAGTGCAGCGAGGGCATCGCCGCGAACTGGTTCGAGAGGTGGTCGCTGGTAGGCGGCCCGTAGACCGAGGGGCCGTAGACCTTGGCGGTGTCGATCAGGCCGGTCGCGGCCAGCATCCGCGGGGGAGCGAGCGGGAACACGAAGGGCAGGACGAGGGCGGCCGAGGTGACCGCCGCCAGCACCCGGCGGGCCCAGACGTAGTGCGCCGGGCGCCGCAGGTACAGCCAGACCAGGAAGGCCACGGTGGCCGGGAAGTGGACCGTCGCGTAGAAGGTGTTCGCCAGGTGCACGAGGGTGTCGCCGTGCAGCAGCGCCGACTGCACCGAGCCCTCACCGGGGAGGCGCAGGGTCCGCTCCAGGTCCCAGACACGGCGGGCGTTGTGCAGGGCCTCACCGGTGTGGCCCGTCGCCAGTTGACGGCCGAGCTTGTAGACGAGGAAGAGCCCCGCGACGAGCAGGAGCTCACGGACGAGCGGAGGCCGCGCTATCGCGCCGGTCTCCTTCTCTGCAGGCTCGGTTCGGGCATTCATCCCCCGGCCCCTTCGCTGACGGTGGTGCGTGTGGTGGTGCTGGCAGGGCTTGTGACCCCTCCGGCGGACCGAACTCATCGGTACGGGTTCGTTCCGATACGCCAGTGTACCGATACGAGCGGGTACCGATACGGTGGAGTACCGGTACACTGGCGTATCGATAGCGAAACGAGACACACTGGAGAGCGGACCCCCGGGCCGCGGAACCGAGCGAGGAGAAGAGCCCATGACGTCGCAGGCTGAGGACGGACCGGACACGGTCACCGCCTCGCGCCGCTCCAAGATCACGCCCGAGCGTGAGCGGGAGTTCTTCGACGCCGTGCTCGAACAGATAAGAAAGTGCGGCTACGACTCCGTCAGCATGGAGGGCGTCGCCACCAGCACCCGGTGCAGCAAGTCCACGCTGTACCGGCAGTGGGGGACCAAGCCCCAGTTCGTCGCCGCCGCGCTGCGCGCCAACCGCCGGGTGCACTTCACCGGCATCGACACCGGCTCCCTCGCGGAGGACCTGCGCCAGGCGGCGCGGGCCGCGGGCGCCTGGTCGGCGAAGGACACCCAACTGGTCGCGGCGCTCGGTCATGCCGTCACCCAGGACAGCGAACTCGCCGGCGCACTGCGCGAGGCGCTCGTCCATCCCGAGATCGCCGCGCTGGAGGACATCCTGCGGCGCGGGGTGGAGCGCGGCGAGATCCCGCCGGACCACCCGGCTCTGCCGTACGTCCCGGCCCAGATCTTCGGCGTCCTGCGGGCCCGTCCGGTCCTGGAGGGCTGCTACGCCGACCCCGACTACCTCGTCAAATTCGTGGAGGCCGCGGTGCTCCCCGCACTCGGACTCACCTGAGAATCAGGCCGCCGTCCCTGGGATGACTGGACGGTGACCTGTTCGCGCCGCACCGTGGGGACGGGGGCGGCGCGCACCCCCGGCCGGGTGGGGTTCCTCTTGAGCGGAGAGGCGCCCCACCCGGCCGACTGTGTGCGGGGCGGATCAGATCGTCTGGCCGTCGCCGCCGCCCGAGGCCACCTTGATGCCCGAGGTGATCTCGTCGATGACGGACTGCTTCTGGCCGACGTCGACACCGAAGCGGACCACGACGATCTGACTGGCACTGGCCGGCGACGGGAACGCGAGCGACTCGACATAGCCGTCGGCACCCTTGCTGGTCACCGCCTTCCACCGGACCAGATAGCCCTTCTGCCCGGCCACCGTCACGGCCTTGGACGCCAGCACCTGGTGCGAGGTGATGCTGCCGTAGGTCGTACCGCCGTAGGACTCCTTGGCGTTGGCGGCGATGTCCGCCTTCGCGACCGCCTCGGCGGTGGAGCCCTTCGTACCCAGCACCACCGCGGGCGCCGAGTACGCGCCGCCGTTGGTGCAGGTCTGCGAGGTGTTGCCGGGGCATTTGTACGAGGTGTTCGAGCTGACCTGCGCGCCGACCTCGATGACCTGCCCGTACCAGTCGGACGGCACGGGAAGGCTGATGCCGTCGAGCGAGTCGGTCACGGTGCCGCCGGCCTTCACCTTCGGCTGTGCGGACTGGCTGGGCGCGGGAGTCGCACCGCCCGTACCACCGGACCCACCCGTCCCGCCGGACCCGCCGAAGGGATCGCTCTGGCCGCCCGTACCGCCCTGTCCCTCGGGGCCGCCCTGTCCGCCGAAGCCGCCCTGGCCGTTGGGCGCCTGCTGCGTACCGGCCTGGTCGCCGTTCCCGCTGCCGTTGTCGGACAGCGCGTACGCGCCGACACCGATGGCCGCGAGGACCGCGACGGCCGCGGCCACGGCTATGCCCGTGCGCAGATTGCGCCGCGGCGCGGCCGGCGGCAGCGCGGGATACGCCGGGTAGGCCCCGGCGGCGGGCGGCTCCGTCGGGGGACCCCATTCGCCGGCCGACCCGGCGGGGCGGGTCTGGTCCGTCCAAGCCTTGCCGTCCCACCAGCGCTCGGTGGAAGGACCGTCATTCGTCTGCCCGGGATCGGGGTACCACCCGGGGGGAGTCACCTGCGTCATGTACCTACCGTATGAGGCGTCGGTGAAAGCGGGATGAGAGGATCCGGTCCGAATCGGTCAGCCCCGGTGCGCGACGGGCACTTCCGCCGCCCGTCAGCCCAGGACCAGCCGTCGGGGACCGTGCTCGACGACCGGCGGAAACGAAAATCCCCGCCGCCCCGGCGTCACCGACCCCAGCACGCTCGGATGCCGCGCGCCCGTGCTCGTCGGAACGGTGCCCGGGAGTCCGTGGGCCGTCAGGAAGCCGAGGACGGCGAAGGCGTAGGCCTCCTTCGCGGTGGACGGCAGGCCCAGTTCGTCGGAGGTACGCAGTGGGATGCCCGGGAGTTCGGCGGCGAGGAGGGCCATCAGGACCGGGTTGCGGGTGCCGCCGCCCGAGGCGATCACCTCCGTCGCGGCCACCGACCGGACCGCGTCCGCGACCGTACGGGCCGTCAGCAGGGTGAGGGTCGCGACGACGTCCTCGGCAGACAGGGTGCCGAGACCGGCCAGCGCGTCCTGGAGATAGCCGAGGTGGAAGAGTTCCTTGCCGGTCGTCTTCGGGGCGGGCAGCGCGTAGTACGGATCCTTCAACAGGCGTTCAAGCAGCGGCTGTTGGACGGTTCCCCGGGCCGCGAGGGCGCCCTCCGCGTCGTACGCGAGACGGCCGCCGCTGAAGCCCCGGGCCGCCGCGTCGATCAGCGCGCACGCCGGTCCGGTGTCGAAGGCCGTCCCGTCGGGCGCGGTGAGGTTGGCGATCCCGCCGAGGTTGAGCGCGACCGGGGTGCCCGGACGGCCGCGCAGCCACAGCAGGTCCACCAGGCTGACCAGCGGCGCGCCCTGGCCCCCGGCGGCGATGTCGCGCGGCCGGAAGTCGGCGACCACCGGCAGCCCGGTCGCCTCCGCGATCCAGGCCGGCTGCCCCAGTTGCAGCGTGCCGCGCACCGCGCCGCCCTCCACCCAGTGATAGACGGTCTGTCCGTGCGAGGCCACCAACTCGGCCCGCCCGTCGCACAGTTCGGTGTTCGCCCGGACGGCCGCCGCGGCGAAGGCCTGCCCGATCCGGGTGTCCAGCCGGCACACCTCGGCCAGGGTGGTGGCCGCCGGCGGCAGCGCCGCCGCGAGCGCGTCCCGCACCTCGTCGTCGTAGGCCTCGCTCACCATCCCGAGCGGCTCCAGCACGACACTGTCACCGACGAGGCTCAGCCCGGCCGCCGCCGCGTCGATCGCGTCGTACGACGTCCCGGACATCAGCCCGATCACCCGCATCCGTGTCCTCCCGATTCGCCTGTCCCACCGGGCACTTGCCCACCGTCAGCGTGAGCACGCTCACCGCGCAGGCCGCCGCCGCGTAGTACGCGGGGATGTCCGCGTTCCCGGTCCACTGCACGCTCCGAGTGATGATGAGCCCCGCACAGCCCGAGAAGACGGCATTGGACAGGGCGTAGGCGAGTCCCAGACCGGTGTGGCGCACGCTCGTCGGGAACAGCTCGGAGAGCATCGCCGGGCCGGGGCCCGCCATCAGCCCCACCACCGCTCCCGCTCCGAACACGGCCGCGCCCTTCACCGCGTCCGAAGTCCCGGCGTCCTGAAGGAGGTTGAACAAGGGCACCGACAGGGCCACCACCAGCGCGGCCCCCGTCACCATCACCGGCCGCCGCCCCACCCGGTCGCTCAGCAGCCCGGCCGGCAGGACGGCGACCGCGAAACCCGCGTTGGCCAGGACCGTCGCCAGCAGTGCCTGCCGGAAACTCGCGCCGAGCGTGCTCTGCAGATACGACGGCAGCACCACGAGGAAGGTGTAGCCGGCCGCCGCCCACCCCATCACCCGCCCGGCGCCCAGCGCGATCGCCGCCCGGACCTCACGCGCGGGCGGCACCACCCGCACCGGCTCGTGCCGGAACGACGGCGTCTCCTCCAGCCGCAGCCGGAGCCACAGCGCGCCGAGCCCCATGGGCAAGGCCAGCAGGAACGGCAACCGCCAGCCCCAGTCGCCCAGTTGAGCCGGATCGAGGACGGTCGCCAGCAGCGCCGCCACGCCCGCCCCGCCCAACAGCCCCAGTGCCACGGTGAACGACTGCCACGCCCCGTACAGCCCACGCCTGCCCGGCGGCGCGAACTCCGTCATCAGCGACACCGCGCCCCCGAACTCCCCACCCGCGGACAGCCCCTGAGCAACCCTCAGAAATGTGAGCAGCCAGGGCGCGAGGACACCGGCCGTCGCATACGTCGGCAGCACGCCGATCAGCGCCGTCGCAGCGGTCATCAGCGCGATCACCAGGATCAGCACCGGACGCCGGCCCACCCGGTCGCCGAGCCGGCCGAACAGGGCGGCGCCGAGCGGCCGGAAGAAGAACGCCAGCGCGAACGCGGCGTACGTCCTCACCAGCCCCTCGGCGGCGCCCGCGCCCTCCGGGGTGAAGAACCGCGCCGCGATCACCGTCGCGAAGTAGCCGTAGACACCGAACTCGTACCACTCGATGAAATTCCCCACCGACCCCGCGATCAGCGCCGTTACCGCGGACCTGTCCGGGACGGGCCGGAACAGATCGGAAAACACCTTCATTTCAACGCCTCTTGACCATTCGTCACGTCCGCGAGCCCTGCAGGCCGGCCCCGTCACCCGTTGCGGCAACAGGTCCCCGGACCGGCCTCCACATCGGCATCCGGACGGCTACGCTCAAGGTCCGTACGTCGTTCGGCCTACTGGGGAGGTTTCGGGATGACGGAGGAACGGCCTGCGGACGCCGCCTCGGCCTCCCTGTGGGAGCGCGAGGAGGAGATCGCCGGCGTGGCGGAGGCGATCGACGCCCTGTGCGCGGACGAATCGTCGTCGGGCAGCCTGCTGCTGGTCCGCGGCGAGGCGGGACTCGGCAAGACCGCCCTCCTGGCGGAGGCCCGCCGCATCGCCGAGGCGCGCGGCTGCCAGGTCTGGCAGGCCCGCGGCGGCGAGACCCTCAAGTCCGTCCCCTTCAACGTCGTACGGCAGTTGCTGCAACCCGCCCTGATCTCGCTGATGCCCGAGGAGATCCGCGAGTACCTCGGCGACTGGTTCGACATCGCGGGACCCGCCCTCGGCGTCACCGAACCGGGCGAGCGGCAGGCCGACCCGCAGGGCGTGTGCGACGGTCTGGTCGCCGCGATGAGCCGGCTCGCCAAGCGCTACTGGCCGCTGGTCCTGCTGGTCGACGACGCGCACTGGGCCGACCAGGAGACCCTGCGCTGGCTCGCCGCGTTCGCCGAGCGCCTCGACGACCTGTCCGTCCTGGTCGTGGTCGCCCGCAGGCCCGGCGAGGTCAGCGGCGAGAGCGCCCGCCACCTGGACGCGATCGCCGCCTCCGCCGGCCACTCCGTCACCGACGTGAACGCCCTGACCCCGGCCGCGACCGCCGGACTCACCCGCGCCACCGTCGGCCAGCACGCCGACGCGGCCTTCTGCCGCGAGGTGTGGGCGGTCACCGACGGCAACCCCTACGAGACCGTCGAACTCCTCGCCAAGGTCCAGGACAGCGCCCTCGAACCCGTCGAGGCCTCGGCCGCCGAACTGCGCGCCCTGAACCGCTCCGCACGCGGCCGCGGACTGGTCGCCCGCCTCGACGACCTGGGCGCCGAGGCCCGCCGGTTCGCCTGGGCCGCCGCCATCCTCGGCACCGGCATCTCCGTGAAGCTGGTGGCCAGGCTCGCCACCATGGGCAGCGACGAGGCGGAGCGCTGCGCCGAGTTGCTGCGCAGCGCCCGTATCCTCACCGCACCCGACCCCGCCGCCTCCCAGGCCGACGCCGGTGAGCTGGAGTTCGTCCACCCGCTGATCGCCAGCGCCGTCTACGACTCCATTCCGGGCGGATGGCGTACGGCCATGCACGGCATCGCCGCCCAGGTCGTCACCGACTCCGGACTGGGCGCCGCCGCCGCCTCACGGCATCTCCTCCAGGTGCACCCGGACGACGACCAGGAACTCGTCGAGCAACTGCGTGAGGCCGCCCGGGAGCACCTCTCCATCGGCGCCCCCGACGCCGCCCGCCGCTGTCTGGAACGGGCCCTGCTGGAGCCGCCCCTTCCCGAGGTCCACGCGCATGTGCTCTACGAACTCGGCTGCGCCACCCTGCTGACCGCGCCCGCCGTCACCATCGGCCATCTGCAGACCGCGCTCGGCATGCCGGGCCTGGACGGTCAGGCGCGCGTGGACGCCGTCCTGCGGTTGTCCCAGGCGCTGGTCCACAACGACCAACTGGAGGTGGCCGTCCGCACGGTCGAGGAGGCCGCCCGGCACGAACCGGGCGTCGCCAAGATGCGGCTGCAGGCCGTGCAGTACATGTGGGAGGGCATCTACGCGGGCGCGAGCACCTCCCCGGGACGCTCCGGACACCTCGCGGAACTCGCCGCCACCTGCACCGGCCGCGACAACTCCGAGCGGGCCCTGCTGATCCTGCGCGGCTTCGACGCCATGACGCACGGCGAGAACGCCGAGGAGGTCGTCGAGGTCTGCGACCGCGCCCTGGTCAACGGCCGGCTCGCCCCCGGACTCGGCTGGACCGACACCGAGTGGGGTCTTGAGATCCTCATGATGCTGGCCAGCGCCTACGCCTACACGGACCGCCTGGACCGCGCGGAGAGCATGTACAACGAAGCACTGCGCGCCTACACGTCGGCCGGCTGGAGCGGCGGCCACCTCGCCATCGCGCACGCCTACGTCGGACTCGGCCACCGCAGGCGCGGACGCCTCGGCGAGGTGGAGACCTCGCTGCGCGAGTCCCTGCGGCTGGCCGAGCGCGTCGGCCGCGGACTGCCCCTGTACTGGTCGGCGATCTGCAACCTGGTCGACACCCTGCTCGCCCGCGGCCGGGTCGAGGAGGCGTGGGAGGTCGCCGAGCAGTACGGCTTCGCACCGCCGTACCCCTCCACCATCGTGCTGCCCGATCCCCGTTGCGTGCGCGGCCGGTTGCTGCTCGCGGTGGGCCGCACGAAGGACGGCATCAACGAACTGGAACAGGCCGCGAAGGCGGCGACCCTACGCGGCCACCACAACCCCGTGCTGGTCCCGTGGGCCGTGGACCTCGCCCGGGCGCTCGCCGGCGAGGACCCGACCCGCGCCGCCCAACTCGCCTCCGACGCCCGCCGCCAGGCCGAACGCTTCGGCACGGACACGGCGATCGGCGAGGCCCTGCGGTGCGCCGCCGCGCTGGAGACGGGGCAGCGCGCGGTACGGCTCGCCGGGCAGGCCGCCACCTATCTGGAGTCCTCACCCTGCCAGTACGAACACGCGGCGGCACGGGTCGAGTACGGCATCGCGGCGAGGTCGGTGTCCGAGATCAACAGGGGTCTGACGCTGGCCCGTTCATGCGGGGCGGACGGGTTGGTGGCGCAGGCGCTGGAGGTTCTGGAGACGAGCCGCGGCCTGCGCTGACACCTCACATGGCCAGCAACTGATCCGTGAC
Organism: Streptomyces sp. NPDC005492; assembly: GCF_040605995.1. Classification (NCBI taxonomy): domain Bacteria; kingdom Bacillati; phylum Actinomycetota; class Actinomycetes; order Kitasatosporales; family Streptomycetaceae; genus Streptomyces; species Streptomyces sp. NPDC005492. Next base: position 42,400 of record NZ_JBEXDX010000048.1, on the reverse strand, counting down.
GGCGGCCAACCGCTTCCGCACCTCGGGGTCGTACGCCGCCTCGTGCGCCCGCGAGGGACTGGTGCCGTCGAAGTAGCCGCCCGTGCCCAAGTCCCTTGTGGCCAGGGCCAGTACACCCGGGGCGCCGTCGGCCACGGAGTTCCAGGGCGTGATGTCGCTCTCGCGCACCATCGCCGTGTCCATGTACGTCGCCGGGTGCAGCACGTTGACGGAGACGCCGGTACCCGTCAACTCCTCGGCCAGCGTGAAGGTATGGGCGGCCAGCGCGAACTTGCTGCGGCAGTACGCGGAGACACCGCTGTAGCCGCGGGTCAGCTCGGGGTCGTCGAAGTCGAGGGGTTCCTGGCCGGCCGAGCCGACGTTGACGATCCGGGACGGGGCGTCCGCGCGGAGCACCGGCAGCAGGGCACGGGTCAGGGCGACCGGCGCCAAGTAGTTGACCGCCAGGCGCAGTTCATGACCGTCGACGCTCAGCTCGCGCCCCGCGCCACGTGAACCCCCGCCCACGCCCGCGTTGTTGATCAGCGCATCGAGCCGGGGGTGCGCGGCGGCGACCCGGTCGCCCAGCTCCCGCACCCGCTCCAGCGAGGCCAGGTCGGCGACGAACCCCTCGGCCGTGCCCTCGGCCCGCAGCTCGTCGACGAGCCGGTCGGTGCGGCCCGGGTCACGCCCGTGCGCGAGGACGAGATGCCCGGAGCGGACCAGCTCGAAGGCGAGATACCGGCCGAGACCGGAGGTGGCACCGGTGATCAGAACAGTGGACATACCGCCAGCCTAGGCACGGGCGGGCGCCGGGCGAGAGCGTCAGGGTGCTGCTGCTGGGGCTACGACCGGCAGGGTCACCCTTCTTCTTCCTCTTCGGCCAGGACCCGCTGTGCGGTCGCGAACGCCGAGTTCGCCGCCGGCACCCCGCAGTACACGGCGCTCTGGAGTAGTACGGCGCCGATCTCCTCCGGTGTGAGCCCGTTGCGGCGCGCGGCGCGCACATGCATGGCCAGCTCGTCGTAGTGGCCGTGCGCGATCAGCGCGGTGAGCGTGATCATGCTGCGTTCGCGGCGCGTCAGCGTGGGGTCGGTCCAGATCTCGCCCCAGGCGTACCGGGAGATGAAGTCCTGGAAGCGGGCCGTGAACGGCGTCTGCCGGGCCTGCGCCCGGTCCACGTGCTCGTCGCCGAGCACCTCCCGTCGTACCGCCATCCCGCGCCTCGCACCCCCGCCCAGGTGGGCGCGGAGCGCGGTGAGGACGGCCTCCGGGCACTGTGCGGGCGCCAGATGGGAGGCGCCCGGGAGTTCCACGAGGGCCGAGCCCGCGACGGCGTCGGCGATCTCCCGCAGATGGGCGGGCGGGGTCGCCGGGTCCTCGCGTCCCGCGATCACCAGCGTCCGCGCGCCGATCTCGGGCAGCCGCTCGCGCAGGTCGTACGCGGCCAGCGCGTCACAGCACGCGGCGTACGCGGCCGGGTCGGCGGCCCGCTGGTCGGCCACCAGCTCCGGCACGGTGAACCCGGGCGTGAACCAACGGGAGTCGGCGTTCTCGGCCAGCCAGTCCAGCCCTTCGCTCCGCACCCGCGCGGCCCGTTCCTCCCACGGCTTCGACCCGTTGAAGTGCGCCGAGGAACAGATGACGGCGAGCGACGCGATCCGCTCGGGGTGGGTCACCGCGAGGTGCAGGCCGACCGCACCCCCCAACGACACACCCGTGTAGGCGAATTGCCCGATGCCGAGCGAGTCGGCGAGTGCGAGCACCAGCTCGGCGAGGTCGGCCACGGTCGCCCCGGGGCCGATCAGGTCGGCCGGTGAACCGCCGTGTCCGGGCAGGTTCCAGCGGATCACCCGGTGGGTGAGGGACAGTTCGGGCGCGACCTTGTCCCACAGGGCGTACGAGGTGCCCAGCGAGGGCCCGAGCAGCAGCGGGGGAGCGGAATCGGGGCCCTCGGCACGGAAGTCGAGCAGTTTCTCGGTCAACGTCGCTCCAGCGCACGGTCGGTGAGGGCTCCGGCGGAACCCGTGTAACGGGCGGGGTCGGTGAGGGCGATGAGGTCGAGGTCCTTCAACTCGGGCTCCTCGGCGAGCAGTTCGGCCAGCGTGCGGCCCTCGGCGTATGTCCGCCGGGCGGCCTCGGTGAGCAGTTCCTTGGCCCGGGCCCGCCCGAGCAGCGGTGCCAGCTCGGCCGACAGTCGCTCGGAGACGATCAACCCGTGGGTGAGACCGAGGTGTTCACGCATCACCTCCGGACGCACCCGCAGCCCCTCGGCCAGTTCGGCGGCATCGCGGGCCGCACCGCCGACCAACCGCAGCAGCTCCCGCAACGGCTCCCACTCGGCGTGCCAGGCCCCGGCCGGCCGCTCGTCCTCGGCGACCAGCGAGCCGTACAGGACGGCCGCGAGCTGCGGCGCCCGGCGCGCGGCGGCGGCGATCAACGTGGACCGTACCGGATTCGCCTTGTGGGGCATGGCGGACGAGCCCCCTCCGCTGCCCTCCGCGACCTCGGCGATCTCGGTGCGGCACAGCACGAGTACATCTGCGGCGGCCTTGCCGAGCGCCCCCGCCGTGAAGGCCAGGCAGCCTGCGAGGTCGGCGATCGGGGTGCGCAGTGTGTGCCAGGGCAACAGGGGTGCCGTCAGGCCGAGTTCACGGGCGTACGCGTCCGGCAGGGCGAGCGGGTCCTCGGCGCCGTACGCGGTGAAGGCCGCCAAGGTGCCTGCCGCACCGCCGAGTTGAGCCGGGAGCCCGTCCCGTACGGCACGCACCCGGTCCCGTGCGTCGAGCACCAGCGACCGCCACCCGGCGGCCTTCAGCCCGAAGGTCGTCGGTACGGCGTGCTGGGTGAGCGTCCGGCCGGGCAGCGCGGTGTCGCGGTGGTCGGCGGCCAGTCGGGCCAGCGCCTGTTCCGTGCGGGCCAGGTCGCCGAGGACCAGGTCCAGGGTGCGGGCGGCGACCAGCATCGTGGCCGTGTCCATGATGTCCTGGCTGGTCGCACCCCGGTGCACGTAGGGGCCGTATTCCCCGCCGACCGCCTTCGTCAGATCGGCGACCAGCGGGATGACCGGGTTGCCGCCCGCGCGGGCGCGTGCGGCGAGCGCGTGGATGTCGAAGCGGCCGGGGTCGGCGGCCTCGGTCACCGCCGTCGCGGCCCCGGCCGGGGCGAGCCCCAGCGTGGCCTGGGCGCGGGTCAGCGCGGCCTCCGCGTCGAGCAGCGCCCGCAGATAGGCGGTGTCGCTCGTCGCGGTCGCGGCGGGGGAACCCGCCCAGCCGGGCCCGAGGAGCCCGGCGTCGTCGTACTCGGATGTCACTGGAACTCCAGGAAGACCGTTTCGCCCTCGCCCTGAAGGCGGATGTCGAAACGGTAGGTCCCGCGGCCCTGGTCGGTGGCGATCAGCGTGTCGCGCCGGTCGCCCACCCGGGTGAGCAGCGGGTCGGCGGTGAGGGCCGCGTCGTCGTCCGGCAGATAGATCCGGGTGAAGAGGTGGACCAGCAGCCCGCGCGCGAACACGCACACGCTGAGGTACGGGGCACTGTTCCCGCGTGCGCCCGGGCGCAGGGTCCGCGCGTACCAGTGACCGTTGGCGTCGGTCTGGATACGGCCCCAGCCGGTGAACTCCACGCCGTTGCGGCCGAGATAGCCGCCGGTCGCCGGGTCGCGCCGGATCGAACCGTCGACGGTGGACAGGGTGCCGTCGGGGTCGGGCCCCCACAGTTCCACGAACGCGTCCGGCAGCGGATTGCCCTCGCCGTCGTACACGTATCCCTGGACCGTGATCGTGTCCGGGTGGCCCACGGGCGCGATGTCACCGCCGCCGGGGAAGGGCAGCGCGTAGCCGTAGAAGGGGCCGACCGTGTGCGACGGGGTCGGCAGTACGGACTCCGGGCGGCTCGTGTCGATCTTCGTCATGGCGGGTCAGCGTCCTTCTTCGATCCAGGTGGCGTGCGGGCCGTCGAGCACGATGTCCCAGTGGTAGCCCATCGAGAACTCGGGCACGGACAGGCTGTGGTCGTAGGTCGCGACGAGGCGCTGGCGGGCCGCGTCATCCGTCACCGACTGGATGATCGGGTCGTACGGGAACAGCGGATCGCTCGGGAAGTACATCTGCGTCACCAGCCGCTGGGTGAACGCGGTGCCGAACATCGAGAAGTGGATGTGCGCCGGCCGCCAGGCGTTGACGTGGTTGCGCCAGGGGTAGGGGCCCGGCTGGATCGTCGTGAAGCGGTACCGGCCCTCGTCGTCGGTCAACGTGCGGCCCACACCGGTGAAGTTGGGGTCCAGCGGGGCGTCGTGCTGCTCGCGCTGGTGCGCGTAGCGGCCGGCCGAGTTCGCCTGCCAGATCTCCACGAGCTGCCCGCGGACCGGGCGTCCGTCGCGGTCCAGCAGCCGTCCGGAGACGGTGATCCGCTCACCGATCGGCTCCCCGTGGTGCTGCCGGGTCAGGTCGTTGTCGATCTCGGTGATGTCCCGTTCGCCGAAGGCGGGGGAGGAGAGCTCCACCAGCTCCGGGTCCTGGGAGACGTCGATGGTGACCGGCGGCTGTTTCGGGTGGCGCAGCAGCGAGGAGCGGTACGGGGCGTAGTCGCGGCGCGGGTGGTGCTCGACCGGGGCGCCGTCCGCGACCCGCTTCTCGTACGTCGCGTGCTCGGCCGCTATTTCGAGGTCGATGTCGTGCTGGGTGAGAGCCATGGGGGTTCCTACCGTTCGAGGACGAGGGCGAGGCCCTGGCCCACGCCGATGCAGAGGGTGGCGACACCAACTCCTGTTCCCTTGCGGGCGAGTTGGTGGGCGACGGTGCCGGCCAGCCGGGCACCGGAGGCGCCGAGCGGATGGCCGAGAGCGATGGCGCCGCCCTGGGGGTTGAGGATCGCGGGGTCGAACTCGGGCCACTCGGCGACGCATCCGAGGACCTGGGCGGCGAAGGCCTCGTTCAGTTCTAGGACTGACAGATCGTCAAATCCCCTGCCCGCCTTGGCGAGTGCGCGGTTGACGGCTTCGACGGGGGCGAGTCCGAAGTAGTCCGGGTCGATCCCGCTGACCCCGGTCGCGGAGATCCGCGCGAGGGGTTCGCGGCCGGTGGCCTTCAGCCCCTCCTCGTCGACCAGGAGCAGCGCGGCGGCACCGTCGTTGAGCGGCGAGGCGTTGCCCGCGGTGACCGTCCCGTTCTCTGTGCGGAAGGACGGCTTGAGCCTGGCCATCGCAGCCAGGGAGGCGTCGGGCCGTACGCATTCGTCGGCGGCGAAGGCGACCGGGTCGCCCTTGCGCTGCGGGACCGGGACGGGCGCGAGCTCGTCGTCGAAGAGACCCGCGGCCTGCGCCTCGGCCGCCTTGCGGTGGCTGGCGAGCGCGAACTCGTCCTGCTGCTCCCGGCCGATCTTGTGCTTGTCGGCGATCAGCTCCGCGCTCTCGCCGAGCGGAATGGTCCACTGCGGGTTCATGGCCGGGTTGGTCATGCGCCAGCCGAGCGTGGTCGAGTACAGCTCGGTGTGCCCTGCGGGGAAGGGACGGTCCGACTTGGGCAGCACGTACGGGGCGCGGGTCATCGACTCCACCCCGCCCGCCACGGCGATGGAGGCGTCGCCGACGGCGATGGCGCGGGCCGCCTGGATCACGGCTTCGAGCCCGGAGGCGCACAGCCGGTTGACGGTCACGCCCGGCACCGAGGTGGGCAGGCCGGCCAGGAGTCCGGCCATGCGGGCGACGTTGCGGTTCTCCTCGCCGGCGCCGTTGGCGTTGCCGAAGTAGACGTCCTCGATCCGCGAGGGGTCCAACTGCGGGGTGCGGGCGAGGAGTTCACGCAGGGCGTGGGCGGCGAGGTCGTCGGGGCGGACGGCGGCGAGCCCTCCGCCGTACTTGCCGAACGGGGTGCGGACGGCGTCGACGAGGTAAACCGGGTTCACAGCAGGCCTTCCGTGACGATGAGTTTCGCGTCGGTCCTGGCGACGATCTCCTCGACCGCGACGCCGGGCGCGGTCTCGGTCAGCACCAGACCGTCGGGTGTCACGTCGATCACGCCGAGATCGGTGATGACTCGGTTCACACATGCTTTCCCGGTGAGCGGCAGCACGCATTCCGAGAGGATCTTCGGGGAGCCGTCCTTGGCCACATGGGTCATGACGACGATGACCGTGCGGGCGCCGTGCACGAGGTCCATCGCCCCGCCGATCCCGGTGATCATCTTGCCGGGGACCGCCCAGTTCGCCAGGTCGCCCCCGGCCGACACCTGCATCGCGCCCAGCACGGCGACATCGATGTGACCGCCCCGGATCATCCCGAAGGAGAGCGCGGAGTCGAAGAAGGAGGCGCCCGGCAGGACCGTCACGGTCTCCTTGCCGGCGTTGATCAGATCCGGGTCGACCTGGTCCTCGGTCGGGTACGGGCCGGTGCCCAGGATGCCGTTCTCCGACTCCAGGATCACTTCCACGCCGGGCGGGAGGTAGTTGGGGATCAGGGTCGGCAGACCGATGCCGAGGTTGACGTACTGCCCGTCCTCGAGTTCGAGCGCGGCACGGGCCGCCATCTGTTCGCGTGTCCAGGCCATCAGTCGCTCACCGTCCGCCGCTCGATCCGCTTGTCGGCGGCCTGCTCGGGGGTGAGGGCCACCACCCGCTGCACGAAGATCCCGGGCAGGTGCACCGCGTCCGGGTCGATCTCGCCGGGCTCGACCAGTTCCTCGACCTCGGCGATGGTCACCTTCCCGGCCATCGCCGCGAGGGGGTTGAAGTTCCGGGTGGACTTGTTGAAGACGAGGTTGCCGTGCCGGTCGCCCTTCGCCGCCCGCACCAGCGCGAAGTCGGTGCGGATGCCGTGCTCCAGGACGTACTCGGTGCCGTTGAACTCCCGCACCTCCTTCGGGGGCGAGGCGAGACAGACCCCGCCGGAGCCGTCGTAGCGCCAGGGCAGTCCGCCCTCGGCGACCTGGGTGCCGACGCCCGCGGGGGTGTAGAAGGCGGGGATGCCCGCCCCGCCGGCCCGCAGCCGTTCGGCGAGGGTGCCCTGGGGGATCATCTCCACCTCCAGTTCCCCGGCGAGGTACTGGCGGGCGAACTCCTTGTTGGCGCCGATGTAGGAGCCGGTCACCCGCGCGATCCGCCCGGCGGACAGCAGCACCGCGAGGCCGGACTCCATCGCCCCGCAGTTGTTGGAGACCACGCCCAGCGCGCCGACCCCGCGCTCGAACAGGGCCTGGATCAGCACGTTCGGCACCCCGCTCAGCCCGAAGCCGCCGACGGAGAGGGTTGCTCCGTCCGGCACATCGGCCACGGCCTCGTCGGCCGTGGCGACCACCTTGTCCATCCGTGAAGCTCCGTCCCGTCCGAGCGCCCGGGTCAGCAACTGGTCAGGGCACTGAGCATTTCGGTGAAGTTTTCTTCACGCTGTCACTGTGCGGGCTCCGCGTCAAGACCCGGGAGAACAGCGAGGTCAACCCGGTGCGCGGGGCTGGACTCGGCCGTAGGGCATCCGGGTATTGTTCAGTGCACGGATGAATAGACCTCGGGAGGGCACATGGCCGCGGTGGACCTCACCACCCACCCCGGGCACCTCGCCCGGCGCCTGCAGCAGGCGCATTATCTGCTGTGGAACACGATGGTCTCCGAGGAGATCACCTCGCCGCAGTTCGCGGTGCTCAACGCGCTCGCCGACGAGCCCGGGCTGGACCAGCGGACGGTGGGGGAGCGGGTGGGCCTGGACCGGTCGACCATCGCCGAGGTGATCAGCCGGCTGATCCGACGCGGGTTGCTGGACAAGTGTCGCGATCCGCAGGACGGCCGCCGATTTCTGCTGCGCCTGACCGACGACGGCATGCGCACCCACCGCAAGCTGATCGTGCGTACCGCCAGGATGAACCAGGTCTTCCTGGCCCCGCTCTCCGCCGCCGAACAGGGCGTGTTCTTCGACCTCATCCAGCGGGTCGCGGACGCGGCGGAGGGGCTCCGCAATCCCGCGGAACCCCTCGCCGCCCAGCGCTGACCCGTCACCGCTCCACGGTGTCAGGCCTTCGCGAACACCACCCACACCTGGCCCTTCGCGAAGTTGACGGGTGTGCCGTCCGAGGTGGTGAACTCCGTTCCGTCGGTGGCCTTCTGCCGTTTCCAGTCGACGCTGTACGTACGACCGTCCCGCAGCACGTCCGCCTTCCCGGAGCCGACGGTCACGGTTTCGGGCGTGTTGTTGCCGAGGACGTCGTGATAGCGGGACTTGCGGATCCGCACGTACTGCACGACGACCGTCGCCGGAGCCAGCCGTTTGCCGGCGGTCGTCACGGTGGGCGTGCCGTCCTCGGTGACCAGCCAGCGGTGCTTGTCCCCGGACCAGGAGAAGGTGAAGCGGGCCGCCGGATAGCGCACGGTGCGGGAGGCCGTGGGCTTGCCGCCCGCAGGGGCCGCGCCGTAGCGGAAGCCGGTCGTCAGGGCCGCCGGGCCCGGGGCGGCGGAGAGCAGCTTGTCCGGACGGAGATAGAGATTGTGCGGGGCCGACTTCTTGACCCCCCGGTAGTAGGCGCCGGACACCTGCTCGGGCGACGCGGACCGCAGCGGCGCCTTGGCGATCAGCGGCAGCAGCTTGTGCTGCGCCCCGGAGAACGCGAGCGTCGGTTCGTCGAACTGGCGCAGCAGCTCCAGATCGGACACCCGGGCGCTGCGCACCGGTCCGACGGACTTCGGGAGCTTGGTGGCGAACACCGCCATCAGGCGGCTCAGTCCGCCCTCGACCTGCTCGGCGTACACGATGTCCGCGGCGTCCAGGCCGGTCTGCGGGCGGGCCTCGGGCACGTTGTCGATCTTCACCGCGAGCACCGGACCGGCGGCGGTGATCGTGCCGCCACTGCTCGGGCTCTGCGTCGGGGAGTGGCTCTCGCCGCGTCCGTCGTCGGCGGGGCGGCCGTGATGTGCCGTGCAGCCCACCGCCAGGGAGGCCGTCATCGTGGCGGCCAGCAGTGCCGCTCTTCTCGCGCCGCGACGCCGGGGCGCCCTCTGTCCCATGCCCACCGTTGCCACCAAGTCTGTGTTTTCGATTGTGCTCTTATAAGTTCATTGGTGGTCATACCCGTCCGGTTGTGATTGTGCGCGTCGAATGGGCCGATCGGCCCACCCGAAGATCCGGAAGAGGTCACTCCGGCGGGCGGAGGATCTCCGCGAGGTCGTAGCGGACCGGTTCCTCCAGTTGCGCGTAGGTGCAGCTCTCGGGCGTCCGGTCCGGGCGCCAGCGGCGGAAACGCGCCGTGTGCCGGAAGCGCACGCCGTTCTCCATGTGGTCGTACGCCACCTCGGCCACCCGCTCCGGAGCGAGCGGCACCCAGGAGAAGTCCTTCTTGTTCGACCAGCGGCTCGGCGCACCCGGCAGCCGGGCCGTCTCATGGGCCGCCTCCTCCGCCCAGGCCGCCCACGGATGCCCCGACGGGTCGGCCATGCGCAGCGGCTCCAGCTCCTCGATCAGCTCGGCGCGCCGCTTCATGGTGAAGGCGGCGGACACCCCCACGTGCTGCAGGGTGCCCTGCTCGTCGTAGAGGCCGAGGATGAGCGAACCCACGACGGGTCCGCTCTTGTGGAGGCGGTACCCGGCGACCACCACGTCCGCCGTCCGCTCGTGCTTGATCTTGAACATGGCGCGCTCGTCCTGGCGGTAGCGCAGATCCAGCGGCTTGGCCACGACACCGTCGAGCCCGGCCCCCTCGTACTGCTCGAACCAGCGCCGGGCCACCTCGATGTCGGTGGTCGCGGGTGCCAGATGCACGGGCGCGGTCACGTCCGACAGCGCCAGCGTGAGCAGCGCCCGGCGGTCGCCGAGCGGCACGTCCAGCAGCGACTCCTCGGCCAGGGCCAGCAGGTCGAAGGCGACGAAGGAGGCAGGGGTCCGCTCGGCCAGCGTCCGCACCCGCGAGTCGGCCGGGTGGATGCGCTCGGTCAGCGCGTCGAAGTCGAGCCGCCCCTCCCGGGCGATCACGATCTCCCCGTCCAGCACACAACGCTCCGGCAGCCGCTCCTTCAGCGCCTCGACCAGCTCGGGGAAGTACCTGGTCAGCGGCTTTCCGGTGCGGCTGCCCAGCTCGACCTGGTCGCCGTCGCGGAACACGATCGCCCGGAAGCCGTCCCACTTCGCCTCGTAGTGCATGCCCGGCGGAATCCTCGCCACCGACTTGGCGAGCATCGGTTTCACGGGCGGCATCACCGGCAGATCCATGGTTCCGATTGTGCTCTCGTACGGTGCTTGTCGCCCGGTATGCGATGTCTGTGCGACGGGCCTACGGTGGCTCGCATGGGCGAAGCGGTGGAACTGGAGGCGGGCGGCCGGACGGTACGGCTGTCCAGTCCCGACAAGATCTTCTTCCCGGAGCGCGGCTTCACCAAGCTGGACCTCGCCCGCTACTACATCGCGGTCGGCCCGGGAATCCTGCGTGCCCTGCGGAACCGTCCCACCACCCTGGAGCGCTATCCGGAGGGCGTCGAGGGCGAGAACTTCTTCCAGAAACGGGCGCCCAAGAACATGCCCGACTGGATCCCGACCGCCCACATCACCTTCCCCAGCGGACGCAGCGCCGACGAGATGTGCCCCACCGAGGAGGCCGCCGTGCTGTGGGCCGCCCAGTACGGCACGCTCACCTTCCACCCCTGGCCGGTCCGCCGCGACGACGTCGACAGCCCCGACGAACTCCGCATCGACCTCGACCCGCAGCCCGGCACCGACTACGACGACGCGGTCCGTGCCGCCCATGAACTCCGCGCCGTACTCGACGAGTTCGGCGGTCTGAAGGGCTTCCCCAAGACCTCCGGCGGACGCGGCCTGCACGTCTTCGTCCCCATCGAACCGCGCTGGACCTTCACCCAGGTCCGCCGCGCTGCCATCGCGGTGGGCCGTGAACTGGAGCGCCGGATGCCCGACCACGTGACGATCAAGTGGTGGAAGGAGGAGCGCGGCGAGCGCATCTTCGTCGACTACAACCAGACCGCCCGCGACCGCACCATCGCCTCCGCCTATTCCGTACGGCCCCGCCCGCACGCCCCCGTCTCGGCACCGCTGCGCTGGGACGAGGTCCCTTCCGCGCATCCCCGCGACTTCGACCTCGCGACCATGCCGGCCCGTTTCGCCGAACTCGGCGATGTGCACGCCGACATGGACGACCACCGCTTCTCGCTGGACGCCCTCCTCGAACTCGCCCGCCGCGACGAACACGACCACGGGCTCGGCGATCTGCCCTACCCGCCGGAATATCCGAAGATGCCGGGGGAGCCCAAGCGGGTACAGCCGAGCAGGGCGAAGAAGGACCCCGGGGGATCATGAGCGGATGACCCGCCTGCTGACGCGAAGCGACCTCAGTGCCCTGCTGGACCCCTCGGACTGCCTGACCGCGTTGCGCGAGGGCTTTTTCGCCACCGGTGCCGCGCCGGCGATCCCGGGCCAACGGGTGCGCACCGACCTGCCGTTCCCCGGTACGGCCACCGCCCTCATACCCGGACTGCTGCCCGGCATCGAGGCCTACACGGTGAAGGTCAACGCCAAGTTCCCCGACGCGCGGCCCGCGTTGAGGGGAGTGATCTGCCTGCACAGCGGTACGGACGGGGAGTTGCTCGCCCTGCTGGACTCGGCGACGGTGACCGCGTGGCGGACCGGACTGGCGGCGGCCCTGGGCACCCACGTCCTGGCACGCCCGGACCAGAAGGCGGTGGTGGGGGTGATCGGCGCCGGGGCACAGGCCGAGCTGATGGTCCGAGGGCTGGGCGCCCTGCGGCCGTACGGTGAACTCGTCGTCCACGACACGGACTTCGAGCGTGCGGCCGAGTTCGCCGTACGGCACGGCGGCCGGGTACTGGGATCGGCGACGGAGATCGCCTCGGCCGCCGACATCGTCCTGCTCGCGACCTGGTCCCGCACTCCGCTGCTGTCCCTCGCCGACACCAGGGTGGGACAACACCTCACCAGCCTGGGCGCCGACGAGCCCGGCAAGCGGGAACTCGCCGCCGATCTGCTCGGCGCGGCCCTGGTCGTCGTGGACGACCGCCAACTGGTCGCGTCCGTAGGCGCGTTGGCCCCGACGGACATCGACACCACACTCGGCGACGTCCTGCGCGGCAGCCACCCGGGACGGGCCGACACCACCAGCCGCTCCGTCTACGCCCCCGTCGGACTGCCGTGGCAGGACCTGGCGCTCGCCTGGCTGGCCTACGAGCGGGCGGAGCGGGACGGGGTGGGACGGCGGGTGAATCTGCTGGGGTGAGCCGGGGCCCGGTCGAGTTGGGAGCGCTCTCACCTTCGGGTGGGGCCGCGGCTATCCTGAGCCGCAGCAACGAGGGGGGCCAGAAGTGACCGAGGCAGCAGCGCGTCCCACGCTGGAGGCCGTGGCCGCGCGGGCCGGGGTGTCGCGGGCCACCGTGTCCCGGGTGGTCAACGGCGGGGACGGGGTGCGGGAGCCACTCGTCGAGCGGGTCCGGCAGGCCGTGGAGGAGCTGGGATACGTCCCCAACCAGGCGGCCCGCAGCCTGGTGACGAAGCGGCACGACGCCATCGCCGTGGTCATCGCCGAACCGGAGGCCCGCGTCTTCGCAGACCCCTTCTTCGCCATGCAACTCCGGGGCATCAGCAAGGAGTTGACGTCCCACGACTCCCAACTCGTGCTGCTCCTCACGGAAGGCCGCGACGACCACGCCCGCGTCGGCCGCTATCTCGCCGGCGGCCATGTGGACGGCGCGCTCGCCTTCTCCCTGCACCTCGACGACCCGCTGCCCGGACTGATCCAACGCGCCGGTGTCCCCACGGTGTTCGGCGGCCGGCCCTCCTGGAGCGAGGGGACGCGCGGCTTGGGCCCCACCGTGTACGTCGACTGCGACAACCGGGGCGGCGCCCGCGAGGCCGTACGCCATCTCGTGGGGCTCGGCCGCACCAGGATCGCGCACATCACCGGTGCGCTCGACCAGACATCCGCGGTGGACCGGCTCGACGGCTACCGGGACGTCATGGTCGACGCGGACCCCCGGCTGATCGTCGAGAGCGACTTCACCCCGGGCGGCGGCGAGCGCGCGATGCGTGAACTCCTCGACCGCTGCGCCGACGTGGACGCCGTGTTCGCCGCCAACGACCTCACCGCCTACGGCGCCCTGAAGGTGCTGCGCGAGGAGGGGCTGCGGGTGCCCGAGGACGTGGCCGTGATCGGCTTCGACGACATGCTCCCGATCGCCGAGCAGACCGAGCCGCCGCTCACCACGGTCCGTCAGGACATAGAGGAGATGGGCCGGTTGATGGCCCGGCTGCTGCTGCGCGGCCTCGACCGCCGGACCACCCGCGAGGGCGTCGGAGGCGCGCCGTCCAGCGTGATCCTGCCGACCACACTGGTCCACCGCGCCTCCGCGTAGACGCGCCCCCTCCGGGCACGGAGTCAGCCCTGCGGCGGTTCGCTCTTGATGATCGCGAAGCGGGCGCCGTGCGGGTCGGTGAGCTGTGCCATGCGGCCGACGCCCTCCATGCTCGCGGCGGGCACGGTGACCTTGCCGCCCGTCTCCAGCGCCTTGGCGACGGTGGCGTCCACGTCGGCGACCTCGAAGTAGGCCAGCCAGTACGCCCTGGCGGCCGCCCCGGTCGGATCGAGGTCGAGCGGGACGACACCGCCGAACATCGCTTCCTCGCCGGCGCCGGACGGGTTGAGACAGGTGTACTCACCGCCCGGCATGGGCGCGGCCGAGGTCTCCAGACCCAGGGTGGCGTGGTAGAAAGCGGCCGCCGCCGCGACGTCCGGCGTGTACAGCTCGACCCAGGTCAGCGAACCGGGCTCACCCGCGACGTCGACGCCCTTGGTCAGGCCCGGCTGCCAGACGCCGAAAGCGCCGCCCGCCGGGTCGGCGAGGACCGCCATGTGCCCCTGGCCCATCACGTCCAGGGGCTGGAACAGCACCGTGCCGTGCGCCTGCTCCACCGCCTTGGCCGTGGCCTCCGCGTCCGGGCTCTGGAAGTACACGGTCCAGGCGGACGAGTCATGCTCCGGGGGCAGGGGCATACCGCCGGCGACGGTCTTTCCGTCCAGTTGGAAGAAGCCGTAGCCGCCGGCCTCGGGTCCCGCCGACTGGAACCGCCAGCCGAAGAGACCGCCGTAGAAGGAGATGGCGCCGTCGATGTCGGGTGAGCCGACATCCAGCCAGTTGGGAGCGCCGTTGACGAAACGGGTGGTGAGCATTGTTGCCCTCCTCATTGAAGGGGCCCGTTCTCTGCAGTGCCGAGTCTGGCACCGCCCACTGACAATCGCTGCCGGAGCGCCGCGGTGAGCCGGTCCGGGCGCCTTGTTCACCCTCGGTGACCGCGGAAGTTCTCCGTGTTTTCCTGTGGTTCCGCGCGCCGCCGTGCGCCCTCGCGGACGCGGCGTCACCATCGGGGTGGCAGGAGGCCTTGGAACGCGGCGTTGATCCCGCGTTGATCGAACGTTTTTCGCCGCACGGCACGCTTTTGGGCATGCACATCGACACGATCACCTCGCCCGACCTGGACTGGCAGCAGGAGGCGTTGTGCGCGCAGACCGGGGCGGACTTCTTCTTCCCCGAGCCCGGCAGCTCCGTCCGGGAGGCGAAGCGCATCTGCGGCATGTGCCCGATCCGGTCCGCCTGTCTGGAGTTCGCCCTCGACAACGACGAACGCTTCGGCGTGTGGGGCGGTCTCTCCGAGAAGGAGCGCCTGGAGATCAGACGGGGCTCGCACTGACCGGGGCGTTCATCGGTGCGGCTCGCGCGGGGGAGTGCGGTTAGGATCCGGGGGCGCACCCGGGCGTAGCGCAGAGGCAGGCGCGCGTCTTGCTCAGACGAACCACGTCGGTTCGAATCCGATCCCCGGGCTGCGTTCGGGGCCCTGTAGAGCAGAGGCAGACTCGCCACCTTGTCAGGGTGGATACGCCGGTTCGAATCCGGCCGGGGCCCCACTCCAGGGCACGGCCGGGGCGGGGAACGATGACTGACGAGGGCGGGATCACCGAGGCGGAGCTCGCGGCCTTCCACCACGCGGTGGGCAGGCTGCGGGAGTTGCCCGTCGACGATCCGGTGCGCCTGCGGGCGGAACAGGTCGCCGCGTCCTTCGCCCGGGACGGACGACTCAGGCGCCGCAAGGCCCGTAGCGCCGACCTGTCCGCGGCCGACGCGGCGGTGATGGCCGCGACGGCGACCGGGTCGGTGGACCGCCGCGAGGACGCCCCGCTGAGCCCGACGGCCGAACCGGCTCATCGTGATGCCGGGGGTGTCTACCGCAAGCCGCGCGGTTGCTATGTCTGCAAGTCGCCCTATCGACAGGTGGATTCCTTCTACCACCGGCTGTGTCCCGAGTGCGCCGCCGACAACACCGCGCGTCGCGCGCTGAGTACGGACCTGAGCGGTCGCCGGGTGCTGCTCACCGGCGGCCGGGTGAAGATCGGGTTCCAGTTGGCGCTGATGATGCTGCGGGACGGTGCCGAGACGCTGGTCACCTCGCGGTTCCCGCACGACACCGTGCGCCGGTTCCGCGCGCAGGCCGGCAGCGAGAAGTGGCTGGACCGGCTGACCGTAGTCGCCGTCGACCTCCGCGACCCGCGTCAAGTCCTCGGCCTGTGCGAGGAGTTGCGGCAAGCGGGCGAACCGCTGGACATCCTCGTCAACAACGCCGCGCAGACCGTGCGGCGCCCTCCGCGGTCGTACGCGCTGCTGGCCGCGGGTGAGCGCGACGCACTGCCCGAGGGGGCACGGCAGGCGCCGGGGTTCACCCCGATGCGGATGCTCGCGGGCGGGGCCTCGGCGCTGCCCGTCGTGCTGCGCGAGGCCGACGAGGCCGGTCTGCTGCCCGACCCGTCTCCGGAGAACTCCTGGTCAGCGCGCCTGGGCGCCCTCGATCCGGCCGAGGTCCTGGAGACCCAGCTCGTCAACGCGCTGGCCCCCGCCCTGCTGTGCGACCGGCTGCTGCC
Organism: Streptomyces sp. NPDC005492; assembly: GCF_040605995.1. NCBI lineage: Bacteria > Bacillati > Actinomycetota > Actinomycetes > Kitasatosporales > Streptomycetaceae > Streptomyces > Streptomyces sp. NPDC005492. The sequence continues at coordinate 26,520 of NZ_JBEXDX010000048.1, read as the reverse complement.
CCTGCTGCTCGCCTCGCCGCGGCCCCGCAGATACGTCGTCAACGTCACCGCCGTGGAGGGCCGGTTCGCCGTCCGCAACAAGACGGCCGGCCACCCCCACACCAACATGGCCAAGGCCGCGCTCAACATGCTCACCCGCACCAGCGCCGCCGAACTCGCCGACCAGGGCGTCCACATGTGCGCCGTCGACACGGGCTGGATCACGGACGAGAACCCCGCGCCCAAGAAGGGCCGCATCGCCGAGGCCGGCTTCCGCACCCCGCTGGACGTCGTGGACGGCGCGGCCCGCGTCTACGACCCCATCGTGCGCGGCGAGTCCGGGGACCCCGTGTCCGGGGTGTTCCTCAAGGACTACCGGGAGGCGGCGTGGTGAGGCGAGGACCTTCGGCGGCGGACCGCTTCGCCGGAGTGCCGTCCGTCGTGCCCCGCCCGGTCGCCGAACTCGGGCCGCTGCTCGACTGGTTGCGGGCCGGACGGCCGGCCGGCGAGCGGCTCGACTTCACCGTGGGGACGGCATTGCCGGACGGACGGCTCGATCTGTGCAAGCAGGAACTGGGGGCGGAGGGCGCCGCGCTGGTCGCCGAGGCGCTGAGCCAAGGCCCCTCGCCCGTACGGCACTTGCTGCTCGGCACCGACGGCCTCGGTGACGAGGGCGCCGAGGCCGTGGCCGGTGGGAGCGGTGACGTCGAGACGCTCTACCTCGGCTGCAACGGGATCACGGCCGGTGGCGCCTGCCGGATCGCCGACCAGTTGCGGGCCTCACCGCAGGTCGTCACCGGCGTGTGGCTCAAGCGCAACCCGCTGGGCAGCGGAGGCGGGCGGGCGGCGGCCGAACTCATCGATTCCGCACGGTCGCTGCGCACGCTCGACCTCGTGCAGACCGGGCTCGACCCGGCGGGCGTGACCGTCCTCGCCGACGCGCTGCTCGCCGCCGCCGGCAACGGGCGCCGGATCGAGCGCCTCTTCGTCGGCGGCAATCCGCTCGACGCGGACGGCGCCGTGCCCCTCGCCGCCGTCGTCGCGGCGGGCGCGATCGACGAACTCTACGTCTCCGCCGCCCGGTTGGGCGACGCGGGCGCCCTCCGGCTGGCCGACGCCCTGGAGCGGGCGCCGTACGGACGGCTCACGCGGCTGTCCGTCGCCAGCAACGGCATCGGTCCGCGGGGCACGGCGCGGCTGGTGACGGCGGCCACCGCGGCCGGGGTCGGTGTCCTGGACCTCGGCCGGGTCCGGGCGGCGGCCGTCCTCGGAGCGGCCGACAACCACATTGATCTGTCCGCCGCCGAGACCATCGCCCAAGCCCTGGCGGGCGCCGAGCACCGGCTCGGCCATCTCGTCCTCTCCCACACCGGGATGCGCAGCCGCGAGGCCCACCGCCTCCTCGACACGGCACCGCGTGCGATCACCCCCACCCGCTTCGTCCTCGGCCAGGGGATCGCCGCCAGCATCAAGCGCCGCCTGGAGTCCCTCACCGCCCACCTCCCCGCACCACCGCTCGCCCCCGACGTGGCCGCCGTACGCAGCGTGCACCGCACGGCACGGCCGGGAGAGGCCGGGCACGGGGTCAGCGACGCGCCAACCCCGTGAACACGTCCGTCCAGAACCGCTGTTGCTGCTCGGAGGCCCCCACCAGATAGGTCGCCCGGAGCTTCGCCGGCAGCAGGGCCACCAGGCGGGCCACCACCGCGCGGTGCTTCTTGAGCTGGGACAACTCCGCGTTGGCGAGGATCTGGTGGACCACATCGCTGTCGTCGCCACCCTCGTCGGTGAGCTCGGCCGCCCGGCGCAGCCGGGCCTCCCAGCGGTCCGCGTCACGGGCCAGCTCGCGCAGGCCGGTGACCGGGCGGCCCTTGAAACGGTCGATCAGCGCGGTGAGCGGCACGGGCGCGTACTCGCCGTCGCCGAGATAGACCGTCGCCATCTCCAGTGGCAGCCCGCGCCGGTGCAGCTTGATGAGCCGCTCCAGGGTGCGCTTGGTGATCCAGGCGCGGCCGTCGTCGTCGATGTCGTGCTTCCACCACTCCAACACCGTCTCCGCGTCCGGGCCGTAGCGCGCCAGCAGCCACTCGTTGGCGGGGATGTCCTGCGGCTCCACCGTCAGCGAGGCGGTGAACCGGGTCGCCTGGGCGATGTTGTTGCGCGAGACCAGGAGCTTGCGACCGAGATGGTACGGCGGGTTCTGGACGGCGATCTGCGCCCGCAGGTTCTCGATCCGCCGTCCGGCGAGCGACCACTCCTGGGTGATCTCCATGAGCTTGGCGAACGCGGCCTTGTCCTTGGGCCTGTTGTACTCGTCCCACACGATCGCCTTGGGCGCCGACCCGGTGAAGTTCGCGGCCAGCAGGTTGTCCAGGGTGCCGTCCGCCGCCGGGATCGGCGCGCACAGGTCCTCGACGTTCGTCACCGGGAGCGAGAAGTACAGCGGCTCCCGGCCCAGCCCCGCGCGGACCGTCTCCCGGACCAGCTCCGTCTTGCCGCAGCCGGGCGGGCCTTGGAGCAGCACCGTCCAGCGGTTGCGCAGCGCTGCCCGCACCACCTGCCGTACCGGGTCGGGGATCGTGGCCGGGTTGGGCACACCGAGGGCCTCGGCCACGCGGTCCAGGATCTCCGCCGTGCGGTTCTGCCCGGGTCTGCTGTCGGGGCCCGGCTCGGCCAGGCGCAGCCGCTCGCCGTCGATCAGGGGCAGGCCCCAGCGGAGCGGGAAGCCCTCCTTGGCGTTGGCCAGGACGTGGTCCAGCGTGCGCGGGGACAGCAGCTCGCGCAGCGCGGGGGAGAGCGACGCCCACACGGCGAACACCGGACGGAGGTCCCACGGGCGGTACTTGGCGGCCAGATGCCGGCGCCAGGACGTGTCGTTCGCCGTGATCCGCATCGTGACCATGCGGTCGAGCAGCGCGAGGTCACCGCGCCGGGCCGAGGTCTCGGACAGCGACTCGTTGTCGGTGAGGAAGACACCGACGCAGCCCAGGGCCCGCAGATCGTGCTCCCCGAGAGTCCAGTTGCAGGCGACCTGCATCAGTTGCGACTGGATCGTGTCGCCCGCCTGCAGCGAGTCGTCGATGAGCAGCACGAACGGCGTGCCCGGCTTCAACTGGCTCATCACGAGCTGGCGCAGCACGAGTTCACCGGTGTGCGGGTCCCGCACCGGCGCGTTGACCAGCAGGTCGTCCGGTGTCAGATTCGCCGCCGGGACGTACACCAACGCGGTCCCCGGGTGGGCGCGGCCGATGTGGGAGAAGAACGTCGCCGTCTTGCCGATGCCGTGCTCGCCGAAGACCTGCCCGGTCTGCCCCAGGTCGATCATCGCGTCGATGAACGACTCGAGACGCGAGACCTCGCGCCGCTCGCCCTCGCCCTCCGCGGCCCTCAACTGCCCTGTGTCCGTGCTCATCTACCGCGATCCTGTCGTGACGCGATGGCAGTCCATCGCCGGGGTGTGCGTCTCGGGCCACTCGCTGCCGCCCTCGGTGATCAGCCAGATCCACCGGTCCGGCTCGGCCGGAGTGATCGGCGGCGCGTACCCGTCGGTGAGGACCACGACCGCGTCCGGGGTGACGTCCAGCCGACGGCCGTCGACCTCCGTGCGCCCCTCCACGTAGTCCGCGACCGCCTGGAAGCTGGTGCCGCCACCGCCGTAGACCCGCTCGCCCGGGTTGAACGGCATGACGACGGCGTCGAAGGACAGCCAGTGCGCCTCCACGCCGTCGATCCGGCCGACGAGTTCGGTGAGCCAGGTGATCACCTGCTGCGGCATCGAGCCCGAGGTGTCGTACGCGACGACCAGGACCTTGTCCCGGACCGGGCCCCGCCGCGAGAGCATCGGGTCCTGGCCGAGGGCGGTGAGCAGCGCGCCGCGCTTCTTCGGGTACACCAGCCGCTCGCCGTCGCGCAGCTTCGAGCCGAGGACGTCGACGAGCCAGCGCTGCCACCAGTGGACCGTACGCGTGCCTGCCGTCTCGCCGCGCAGGACGCCCGCGCCGAGGTTCCCCCAGATCCGGGCGGCCCGCGCGGAGCCGTCTTCCGTACGCCCCATCAGGTCGAGCAACTCCCGCTCCGCGCCCGCGTGTCCGCGCCGGGCCGCCAGCAGGGAGTTCAGCAGCGCCGACGAGGTCACCGCGTCCACGGTCTCCTGGTCGGCCGGTACCGCCCCGTCCACCAGGTGCACGCACAGCCGCCGCTCCGGGACCGGGGGATGCCGCATCCGCTTCAGCTCGCCGTAGACCTTCATGTCGGTCGCGGTGAACTCCTCGTACGGCACCGGCTCCAGGCCGTGCGCGGTGAGGTCCTCGCGGTACAGCCCGTGGATCTCGCGGGGGTCGATGCCTGTGGGCCGGCCGTCCAGCAAAGGCAGTGCGGGGCGGCCGAGGCGGACCAGGGCGACATGGTTGATGGAGACCTCGGCGGCCAGCTCGAACACCGGGTCGTCGCGCAGCTCGGGGTCGGCGAACAGATGGCGCTGCACCAGATGCCGGGCCTCGTGGAACAGCACGAACTTGACGCCGTCCAGGCCGAGTCGGACGAAGAAGTCCGGGTTGAAGAGCAGCAGGCAGGAGCCGTCCCCGGAGGCCACCACGGCCGCCGTGTCCACCGCCGTGGTCGGGATCTGGTGGTGGCACTTCGCGTACAGCCACGACGCCACCGCCGACTCGGTCAGCCCGAAGTCCAGCAGCGCGGCCTCCTTCAGCCGCCGTGCCTCGGCGACCGCGGCCGGGTCCGCCGGCCGGTACCGCTCCAGCGCCCTGCGGTCGGCCAGATCGACCACAGGGGTACGCCGACCCCGCTCCCCGTACGCCATCCCACGCCCCCCGCGCCGTGTTTCCCCCAGTGCCTCATTGGTACCAGGCCGCACTGACAACGGGCCAAGGCATTACGCTCCGGTCCCAAGGCGGGGCCGTAGCGCAGAGGCAGGCGCACCGGTCTCCACAACCGGAACACGCTGGTTCGAATCCAGCCACCCCGCCCCCTCAGGCGATCGCGCCCGCCGTCACCACCAGCTCCACCGCGTTCCCGTGGAAGGTGTCGACGAGCTGGGCCAGTACCGCCCAGGCGTCCTCGCGGCCGCCCAAGTGGTCGCGCACGAGCGGGCGTAGCGCGGCCTCGGCGTCGCCCACGCGCGCGGGGAACAGCAGCCGCCCCATGGAGAGCACCTTCAGGACGTGTGACGCGGGGCCCCAGGCGGTGGCGTAGTCGGCGGGGCCGTCCAGCACGCCCGCTTCCTCGACCCGGTGGGTGAACTTGCGGTGGGTGCCGAACCGCGCGCGCAGTTCGGGCGGGCAGTCCGGCCGTATCGACAGTGCCCAGCGGGCGTAACCGGGCAGGGGGCGATCCCGGTCCGCCTCGGTGACCGTCCGCCAGTCGGAGCGCTCCAGGACCATGGACGCGGCCGCCCGCGCGGCCCGCATGGAGGTGCCCTCGCGCAGGGCACCGACCAGGCCGAAGCGGGTGAAGTTCTCGGGGACCGGCGGATCGTCCTCCCGTCGCACGCTGGTGGCGACGGTCAACGGCCCCTTGGGCGCGGGGCCGAACGGCACACCCCGCGCGATGGCACGCCGCATGGCGGTGTCCGCGGAGACGTGCCGCCAGACCCACTGGTTCAGTTCCGGATCGTCTTCCTCCAGAACCCACAGCAGCACGGAGGTCGGGACGGCCGTCCTCGTCCAGGACCAGAGGTCTGTGCTGCCGCGGTCCTCGGGGGACTCCTCACCGGCCGGTTCCGGCAGGCCGATCCGCCGCCGTATCCGCTCGGCGTCTTCGCTGTCGATCAGGCCCAGCAGAAAGCCGACGGCCGCCCCTGACGGGCTGTTCTCACGCATGGCGGCATGATGCCGCAGCGGGGCGGCCCCTGGCATCGGGGATTCGGTCGGCGCCGGTCAGGCGCTCGCGCGGGCCGCCATCCGGGCCTTGCGGGTCGCGAGCTTCTCGTCGAACTTGGAGGCCTCGGAGTCCAGACCGCCCATGTAGAGGCCGATCTCCTCCTGCGCCTGCTGTCCCTCGGGGCCGAGACCGTCGATGTCCATGACCTTCAGGAAGCGCAGCACGGGCTGGATCACGTCGTCGTGGTGGATACGCAGGTTGTAGACCTCGCCGATGGCCATCTGCGCGGCGAACCGCTCGAAGCCGGGCATGCCGTGACCGGGCATCCGGAAGTTGACGAGGACGTCCCGCACGGCCTGCATGGTGAGGTCGGGGGCGAGCTCGAACGCGGCCTTCAGGAGGTTGCGGTAGAAGACCATGTGGAGGTTCTCGTCGGTCGCGATACGGGCCAGCATGCGGTCGCAGACCGGGTCGCCCGACTGGTGGCCGGTGTTGCGGTGCGACACCCGGGTGGCCAGCTCCTGGAAGGCGACGTAGGCGACGGAGTGCAGCATCGAGTGCCGGTTGTCCGACTCGAAGCCCTCGCTCATGTGCTGCATGCGGAACGCCTCGAGCTTGTCCGGGTCGACCGCGCGGGAGGCGAGCAGGTAGTCGCGCATCACGATGCCGTGCCGGCCCTCCTCCGCCGTCCAGCGGTGCACCCAGGTGCCCCAGGCGCCGTCGCGGCCGAAGAGGGACGCGATCTCGTGGTGGTAGCTGGGGAGGTTGTCCTCGGTGAGGAGGTTCACCACGAGGGCGATCCGGCCGATCTCGGTGACCTTGGACTGCTCCTTGCCCCAGGCTTCGCCGTCCTCGAAGAATCCGGGGAAGTTACGGGCGTCGCTCCACGGCACGTACTCGTGCGGCATCCAGTCCTTGGTGACCTTCAGGTGCCGGTTGAGCTCCTGCTCGACGACTTCCTCCAGCGCGTACAACAGCTTGGCGTCGGTCCAGACTGCGGGGCTGCCGAGGTGCGGGGAAGTGATCGTCACGGGGACTCCAGGGGGACGCGGTACAGAACTGAACAGCCGGCGAGCGGGGCCGGAATCTGTGGAACTTACGGAATCGTAGGCTACGAAACCGTAGGTTACGAGACCGTAGGTTAAGGACGCTGTAAAAGATCGCTGTTCAGACCATGTGCCCGCGAAAATCCCCCCGGCCCCAGGGTCGCAGGTCCCGGCACCGAACGGGGGATTCGATCACGAGGTCAGGCGTACAGATCCCGGAGCCTGACCGAGAGGCACGTCACACATCCTTCGAGCTTCTCGAACTCGCTGATGTCCACCACGACCGGCTCATGGCCGAGGTCGCTCAGCAGGTCGGCCGTCCTGGGCGCGCTCGCCGCCATCAGCAGCTTGTCGCCGCCGAGCAGCACCACATGAGCGCCGGCCTCCTCGGGCACCGACAGGAAACGCGGGAACAGCGACGGCCGGTCCACCTTCGGGATGTGCCCGAGCACCGTCCCGTCGGGCAGCGCGGTGACCGCCGACTTCAGATGCAGCACCCTGCTCACCGGCACGCTGACCACCCGCGCCCCGAGCGGCTCGAACACGGCCCGGAGCTGCTGCACCCCGGCCGCGTTCGTCCGACCGCCGCGGCCGACGTAGATCGTGTCGTCGACCTTGAGGACGTCACCGCCCTCCAGGGTGCCCGGCTCCCAGATCCAGTTCACCGAGCAGCCGAGCCGGGCCACCGCCTCCTCGACCCCGCCGGTCTCCTCGCGCCGGGAGTCGGCGCCGGGCCGGGTGATCAGCGCCACGTTCTTGTACACGACCACCGTGTCCTCGACGAACACGGAGTCGGGGCAGTCGTCGGCCGCTTCCACCTCGATCGTCTCCCAGCCGTGCGTCCGCAGCGTCTGCGCGTACGCCTCCCACTGCTCGACGGCTTGCTCGACATCGACCTTCTCCCGCTCGATGTGCGTGACCAGCCCTTCGGCCAGGCGCGGGCTGGGGCGGCGGACGAGGGCCTTCTTGCTGGGCACGAGCGGGTCTCCGTATCGGCGTGATCGTTTTCGGCGCTGTGTCGCGGCACCGGTTGGCCATCATGCGTCACCCGTCCGTGCCGACAAAACCCCTGGAGTGCGGCTGTGGCCCTCCTGCAATGCGACGGGCGGCGCTACACCGGGTCCTCCACCTCCTCCGGCGTGATCGTCCGCAGCTCCCCGTCCAGCAGCAGCCAGCGGGTGATGCCGATCGACTCCAGGAACGGCAGATCGTGACTGGCCACGATCAACGCCCCCTCGTACGACTCCAGTGCCGTGGTCAGTTGCCGCACGCTCGCCATGTCGAGGTTGTTCGTCGGCTCGTCCAGCATCAGCAGTTGCGGGGCGGGCTCCGCCAGCATCAGCGCGGCCAGTGCCGCCCGGAAGCGTTCGCCGCCGGACAGTGTCGCCGCCTTCTGGTCGGCGCGGGCACCCCGGAACAGGAAGCGGGCCAGCCGCGCCCGGACCCGGTTGTTGGTGGCGCCCGGCGCGAACCGTGCCACGTTCTCGGCCACCGTCAGCTCGTCGTCGAGGACGTCGAGCCGCTGCGGCAGGAAACGCAGCGGGACATGCGTGGTCGCCTCGCCCGACACCGGCGCCAGCTCCCCGGCGATCGTGCGCAGCAGCGTCGTCTTGCCCGCGCCGTTGCGCCCGATCAGCGCGATCCGCTCCGGCCCGCGCAGATCGAGCCCGCCCACCCGCGCGCCGTACGCGAGTTCCAGGTCCAGCAGCGTGAGGACCTGCCGACCCGGCGGTACTGCCGTGTACGGCAGGTCGACGCGGATCTCGTCGTCGTCCCGGACGGCCTCCACCGCCTCGTCGAGGCGCTCCTTCGCCTCGGTGAGCCGCTCCTCGTGCAGGATGCGGTGCTTGCCGGCGGACTCCTGTGCGGCCCGCTTGCGCGCGCCCATGACGATCTTCGGTTCGCGCTTCTGCTCGTACATCTTCTGCCCGTACTTCTTGCGCCGGGCCAACTTGACCTGGGCGTCGGACAGTTCGCGCTTCTGTCGGCGGAAGTCCGCCTCGGCGACGCGCACCATCCGCTCGGCGGCGTCCTGTTCGGTGGTGAGGGCCTCCTCGTAGGCGGAGAAGTTGCCGCCGTACCAGGTGACCTCCCCGGAGCGCAGATCGGCGATGTGGTCGACGAGTTCCAGGAGTTCACGGTCGTGGCTGACGACGATCATCACCCCCGGCCAGGACGCCACGGCCGAGTACAGCCGCCTGCGGGCGTACAGGTCGAGGTTGTTCGTCGGTTCGTCGAGGAGCAGGACGTCCGGCCGGCCGAGCAGCAGCGCGGCCAGGCGCAGCAGCACCGACTCACCGCCCGACACCTCGCCGATGGTGCGGTCCAAGTCGATGTGTCCGAGCCCGAGTTCGCCGAGGGTGGCGAGCGCGCGCTCCTCCACGTCCCAGTCGTCGCCGAGCGTCTCGAAGTGCTCCTCGGCCGTGTCACCGGCCTCGATGGAGTGCAGGGCGGCGCGTCGCGCGGCGATGCCGAGTGCCTCGTCGACGCGCAGGGCGGTGTCGAGCGTGACGCTCTGCGGGAGGTAACCGACCTCGCCGGCCACCCGCACCAGGCCGTCGGCCGGGGTGAGTTCGCCCGCGATCAGCTTCAACAGGGTTGATTTTCCTGACCCGTTGACGCCGACCAGACCGGTTCTGCCGGCTCCGAAGGCGACGTCGAGCTCCTCGAACACGGGGGTGCCGTCGGACCAGGCGAAGGAGAGGGACGTACAGGTGACGGAGGTATGCATGAGGGCCTCGCGGTTGCTTGATGCGGTCGGGGCAGACGCGTATCGAGACACCGCGGGCGGGAGACTGGTCCTGGAGGGCACGGGAAAGGCCCTGTTCCGCAAGGACGGCTCGAACGCCGAGGTCGAACACGACGAGAACACACCTCAGGGGTGTGTGACGCGGTGTCTCAGAACCTCAGACGAGCAACGTCCTTCTCCAATCGACGGCAACAGGACCGAGGGAAACGCTACGAACCCCCTCGGCGGCTGTCAACGCATTAAACGGGGGCCTGCGGCCGACACCACGACGTCGCATTCCTGCCAGCCGGAGCGCACCTGAGGCTGCTTCAGTGGGGCCCATGACGAACCAGAACATCCTCCGTGACCGGGCGCAGGCCTTCCGCTCGCTGCATGTGCCGGGGCGTCCGCTCGTCCTTCCGAACGCCTGGGACGCCGCGAGCGCCCGCATCGCCGAGGACGCGGGCGCGGCGGCCGTGGCGACCACCAGCGCGGGCCTCGCCTGGGCGCTCGGCGTCCCGGACGGGGACCATCTGGACCGGGAGCGGGCCATGGAAGCGGTCGCCCGGGTCACCGCGACGGTCGCCGTACCGGTGAGCGCCGACATCGAGAGCGGCTTCGCGCAGGACGCGGCGGGCGTCGCCGACACGGTCCGCGCGGTGCTCGCGGCGGGTGCGGTGGGGGTGAACATCGAGGACGCGCTCTACGGGGGTGCGGGCGTCCTGCGGTCCGTCGCCGAGCAGTCCGAGCGCATCGCCGCCGCCCGTGCGGCCGCCGACGCCGAGGGGGTGGCGCTGTTCATCAACGCGCGCACCGACACGTTTCTGCGGGGCGCCGGGGGAGTCGACGCGACCCTGGAGCGGGCCGCCGCCTTCCGGGCCGCGGGCGCCGACGGGATCTTCGTGCCCGGGGCCGTCGACCCGGGAACGGTCAAGGAACTCGCCGACGGGATCGACGCACCGCTCAATGTGCTGGTCGGTCACGGCGCACCGCCGGTCGCCGAACTGGCAGCGCTGGGCGTGGCGCGGGTGAGCGCGGGCTCCACTGTGGCGCTGGCCGCGTACGCCGTGGTCCGCCGTGCCGCGCGGGAGCTGCTGGACACGGGTACCTACGACACGCTGCGGGGAGGGCTCGGCTACGGGGAGCTGAACTCGCTGCTGGGCTCGGGGGAGTAGCTCAGCAGGCGTCCCGCATCAGCTCGGCGAGGTCGTGGTCCAGGTCGAGCTGGAGGTGTTCGAGACCGGCGGGCACCAGCTCGTCGGTGGCCCGCAGGAAGCGGCGCACGTCGGCCGAGTGGATGTGCACGACGGCGGTGCCCTCAGGGGCGTGGAACTCCAGGACGGTGCGGTCGAAGCCGTAGGGCCGCACCCGGACGTCGCCGTGGCCCTCGGCGCCGTGCAGACCGGCCGCCAGGAGTTCGCGGGCGAAGGTCCAGCAGACCTCGACGCCCTCCAGGGTGGCCGGCGCCGGGAAGGTCATCCGGACGGCGAAGGGGTCCCGCCGGTCGTAGTGCAAGGTGGCGGGAATGCTCGGCATCCGCGGTGCGGCGGCGACGAGACGGGCCTCTACGGGCTGCTCGATGACGATGGACAACGCCTTGCTCCCTTGTGTGACGGCGGTGCGGACTGCGGTGACGGCCGGTCGGACTCCCCGAACGAATTCCGGAACGGACCCCCGAGTGGATGCGCCCGCACTGGAAGAGACGCCGGAACGGACCGATCCGTGCACATGAATTTCGAGTGACCTGCGTCACCGCCGCCCATATGCCCCCAAGGTGGGCGCAGGCCGTCTGGACGGCCCCGGGGGAGTGGACTAGCTTCGCCCGCCATGAGGCGCATGGGGAAGACGCGACGGGTGGGACGCACATACCGCAGGACGGCGGTCGGGGTGGTGTGCGGGGCGGCGCTGGCCGTGCTGACCGCCGTACCGGCGCAGGCGCGGGAGGCGGCGCACCGGGCTCCGCACTGGGAGCTGAAGGACAGCGGAGCCGCCGATGTGCGCTTCCGGGGGCTGTCGGCCGTCAGCCGGAACACCGCGTGGGTGGCCGGGACCGCGGGCACCGTGCTGCGCACCACCGACGGCGGGGCGAGCTGGCGGAACGTCTCGCCGCCCGGTGCCGCCGACCTCCAGTTCCGGGACATCGAGGCCTTCGACGCGCACCGCGCGGTGGTACTGGCGATCGGCGAGGGTGAGGCCTCGCGCGTCTACCGCACCGACGACGGCGGGACGACCTGGACGGAGTCCTTCCGCAACACCGACGCGAACGCCTTCTACGACTGCATGACGTTCTTCGACAGCCGCCACGGCCTCGCGATGAGCGACCCCGTGGACGGGAGGTTCCGCATCCTGTCGACCGGCGACGGCGGCCGCTCCTGGAAGGTGCTGCCCGACACCGGGATGCCGGCCGCGCTCGACGGCGAGGCGGGCTTCGCCGCGAGCGGCCAGTGTCTGGTGAGTTCCGGGCCGAGGGACGTCTGGCTGGCCACCGGCGGGGGCGCACGCGCGCGTGTCCTGCACTCCGCCGACCGGGGCCTCACCTGGACGGCGACCGACACGCCGATCCCGGCCGGTGACCCGGCGCGCGGAGTGTTCGCGCTCGCCTTCCGCGACCGTACGCACGGCCTCGCCGTCGGCGGCGACTACACCGCAGGCCGGCCCTCACCACTGGCGGCAGCCGTCACCGGCGACGGCGGCCGCACCTGGCGTCCCGCCACGACCCCGCCGCCCGCCTACCGCTCCGGCGTGACCTGGCTGCCCCGCAGCCGTGCCACCGCGCTCGCGGTCGGCCCCACCGGCACGGACCTGACGACCGACGCCGGCCGCACCTGGAGGACGGTGGACACCGGCTCGTACGACACCGTGGACTGCGCGGCCGACCTGGGCTGCTGGGCGGCGGGGGAGCAGGGGCGCGTGGCGCGGCTGGAGGACTGACGCGGGTGGTTCACGCGTGGCGTCGCGGGTACTCGTCGTGGCGCCGAAACGAGGAGGTGGCCATGCCACGCGGATCCAGCCCCAAACGGGAACGTCAGTACGAGCACATCAGGGAGAGTGCGCGGGACCGCGGCGAGAGCCCCGAGCGCGCCAAGGAGATCGCCGCGCGGACCGTCAACAAGGAACGCGCCCGCTCCGGTGAGTCCAAGGAGGCCAGCCGCACCTCCGTCCAGGACAAGTCGTCCGGCGAGCGCGGCGGTCAGCGTTCCCACAGCGGCTCGCAGGGCCCGACCTACGACCAGCTCTACGAGGAGGCCAAGCGGCGCAACGTCCACGGCCGTTCGGACATGAACAAGCAGCAACTCAAGCGCGCTCTGGGCAAGTGAGCCCGCGGCGAAGCGGCGGGGACCACGGCGGTCCCCGCCGCTTCGACACGCGCCGTACGCTCGGCACCACCATGACGACCGTAAGCATTCCCGCGGGCTGGCCCGCGACCGAGGAGCAGGCCCGCGCCGTCCAGGACGAGTTGCGGGAGCGGGTGGTGACCCACGAACCGGGACCGCCGCCAAGGGCCGGTCGTGTCACGGGAGTCGACGTCGCCTACGACGACGAGCGGGACGTGGTCGTGGCGGCGGCGGTGGTGCTCGACGGTTCGAGCCTCGCCGTCGTCGCCGAGGCCACGGCCGTCGGCCGGGTCTCCTTCCCGTACGTGCCGGGGCTGCTCGCCTTCCGGGAGATCCCCACGGTGGTGGCCGCGTTGGACGCCCTGCCGTGCCCGCCGGGCCTGGTGGTGTGCGACGGCTACGGCCTCGCCCACCCCCGCCGCTTCGGCCTCGCCAGCCACCTCGGTGTCCTCACCGGCCTGCCCACGATCGGCGTCGCGAAGAACCCCTTCACCTTCACCTACGACGAGCCGGGCATCCCGCGCGGCTCCGCGTCCCCGCTCCGTGCGGACGCAGACGAGGTCGGCCGCGCCCTGCGCACCCGCGAGGGCGTGAAGCCGGTCTTCGTCTCCGTCGGCCACCGGGTGACCCTCGACAACGCCTGCGCCCACACCCTCGCGCTGACCCCCGAGTACCGCCTCCCGGAGACGACACGCAGGGCGGACGCGCTGTGCCGGCGTGCGCTGCGGGAGGCGACCGCCTGAGTACCTGATCTGAGTATGTGTACGGATGTGACCGCGCCCCGGTGGTCGGCAGGCTGTACCGCATGACAACGCACCGTTCCCCGAAGCCCGTTGCCCACCCGAGCCAGCCCGTCGAGCGCGCCGTGATGATCGCGCTGGTCCTGTCCGTGGCGGCCGGCCTCGCCTGGATCGGCGGAATGCTCTACACGCTGTGGCCGTGAGCCCAATGCGCTTACCGGGGCCGGAAACACACGAGCCCCACACCGCAACAAGCGGTGTGGGGCTCGGACTTGAGCGCCGGGCAGGCCTTGCACCTGCATCTCCCCGCAGGAAGCGGGACGTCTTTCCTTGGACCACCAACGCGCGACCAGACTCCGGGAGTTCCGGCGACCGGCTTCAAGATCCAGCATAGCCCATCCCTGGGGGCACCCTGAACTCGCCGATCAGCGCGGCCGTTTCGTGGCTCGGCGTTCCGCGGCGGCATGCCACCAGCCGGGCGGTGACGTGCCGACGGCCTCGGCGGTGGGCTGATCCGGATGCAGTCCGAGGCGGCGCAGCGTGTCGGCGTGCACCTGGACGTCGAACCAGCCGTGCCAGTGGCCGTCGGAGCCGATGCCGCAGGCGAGATCCCAGCGCAACTCGTCCTGGGCGAAGGGCATCCAGTCGATACCGCGCTCGCGCAGTCAAGCGCGCGCGGCCGCCCACGGCGAGCGGCGGCCGGGCAGGTTCTCGTAGGCCGCGACGCTGATCCAGTCGGTGCTCGATGTCTCCATGGCGTCCATCGTGGCACGGGGACCCGACCCGCTCACCGGATCGCCGCCACCCGGAACGTGATCCCCGCCGCCTGAAGCCGTTCGATGAGGGCGTCGCCCATCGCGACCGCCGTCGTCACCTGACCCGCTGTGGGCGGGAGTTCGTCGAGGGCCAGGGAGAGGGCCGCCTCGGCGAACATCTTCGCCGTCTCGTCGTAGCCGGGGTCGCCGCCCGCGACCTCCGTGAAGACCCGGCGGCCACCGCCCTCGCCGACGAACTTCACGGAGAACCAGCTCTTCGCGCGCTTCTCCGGGCCCGGTCCGTCGCCGGGCTTGAGACGGTCGGACAACCAGCGCCGGGCGGGCGGGAGTTGGGCCGCCGTGAACAGCGCGCCCGCCGCCGTGATCCCGCCGAGCGCCACGGGGAGGTGCCGTACGGCCGCGTAGTGGCGGTAGCGGAAGTCGGGGCCGTATCGCTCCAGGGCCTTCGCGGAGCGTCGGACGATCTGCGCGTCGATGGTCGGCAGCGGCACCGCCCAGCAGCCGACCTCCCCGGCGAACCGCGGTGCCCCGGCGGGCGCGGTGGCCCGGCGTCCCATCAGCCGGGGTTCGTGGCGGCGCCGTTCCCGGGCGGCGGCCAGCATCTGACGGCCGCGCGCGAACTGGCCGAGCGCCGAGGCGAACGTACCGCCGGAGAACATCGCGTCAGCGGTCACGAAGCCGTCCACCGTCAGGGGCACCCCCTCCGGCAGATGCCGCACGGTGAAGTACGCCCCCAGGTCGTGCGGAACCGAGTCGAAGCCTGCGGCGTGCACCAACCGCGCACCGGTCTCCCGCGCGCGTGCGTCGTGCCGGACGTACGTCAGATCGATGAACTCCGGCTCACCGCTGAGGTCCAGATAGTCCGCGCCGGTGTCCGCGCAGGCGGCGACGAGATCCTCGCCGTAGGCCACATAAGGGCCGACTGTCGTGGCCACCACGCGCGCGTGCTCGGCCAGTCGGCGCAGTGAGGCGGGGTCCGAGACGTCGGCCCGCAGGACACCCACCGAGGTGCCGCCGGGCAGCCGCTCGCGCAGCCGCTTCAGTTTCAGCTCGTCCCGGCCGGCGATCGCCCAGCGCAGGCCCTCGGGCGCGTGCGCGGCGAGATACTCCGCGGTGAGCGCGCCGACGAAACCCGTGGCCCCGAAGAGCACGATGTCGTAGGGACGGCCCGTTGTGTTCAGCCTGCTCATGACACTCCTGGATCTCGCAGCCCGCGCCGCTGTCGGTGGCTGAGGCTAGCGTGAGGAGTGTGCAGTCCGACGACGAGCCCGGAGTACCTTGACTAAGCGCTTGCTCGCCCAGGTCTTGTGTTGAGTGGAACACGTTCTTAGCATCATCGGTGTTACATCAGTTGTGTCATAGCTGGGGGCTGGATGACAGCGGCAACGACGCCCGGGCACGGCCCGCTCTCCGGCGTGCGCGTGATCGAGCTGGCCGGGATCGGCCCCGGCCCCTTCGCGGCCATGCTCCTCGCCGACCTCGGCGCCGATGTCGTCCGCGTCGACCGGCCCGGCGGCCCCGGCCTCGGAGTCGCCCCCGAGCACGACGTCACCAACCGCAACAAGCGCTCGGTGCTCATCGACCTGAAGACCCCCGAGGGCCCCGCGCGCGTCCTCGACCTCGTCGAACGCGCCGACATCCTGATCGAGGGCAACCGCCCGGGAGTCACCGAGCGCCTCGGAGTGGGCCCCGAGGCCTGCCACGCCCGCAACCCCCGGCTCGTCTACGGCCGGATGACCGGCTGGGGCCAGGACGGCCCCCTCGCCCAGCGCGCCGGGCACGACATCGCGTACATCGCGCTGACGGGGACCCTCGGCATGATCGGCAGCCCCCAGGAGCCCCCGCCCGCCCCCGCCAACCTCCTCGGCGACTACGCCGGCGGCTCCCTCTACCTCGTCGTCGGTGTCCTGGCCGCCCTGCACCACGCGCGCGCCACCGGCACCGGCCAGGTCGTCGACGCCGCCATCGTCGACGGCACCGCCCACCTCTCCGCGATGATCCACGGCATGCTCTCCGCCGGCAGCTGGCAGGACCGGCGCGCCGCCAACCTCCTCGACGGCGGCTGCCCGTACTACGGCACCTACGAGACCGCCGACGGCAAGCACATGGCGGTGGGCGCCCTGGAGCCCCGGTTCTACGACGAGTTCGTGCGCCTGCTCGGCCTGGCCGACTTCACCGACGCCCGCCGGGACTGGACGCGCTGGGGCGAGCTGCGCGAGGCGGTCGCGGCCCGCTTCCGCAGCCGTGGCAGAGACGAGTGGACGGCCGTCTTCGAGGGTACGGACGCGTGCGTGGCGCCCGTGCTGTCGCTGCGCGAGGCTCCGCACCATCCGCACCTCGCCGCGCGCGGCACCTTCACCGAGCACGGCGGGATCACCCAGCCGGCCCCCGCGCCCCGGTTCTCGACGACGCCCACCTCGGTGCGCGGCGGGCCAGCCCTGCCCGGCGCGGACACCTCCGACGTGGCCCGGGACTGGGACGTCCCCCGACTTCTCGACGCTGTTGAAAACCCTCGTTGAAAGGCTTGGCAGTGAGCACCGAAGCGTATGTCTACGACGCGATCCGCACCCCGCGCGGGCGCGGCAAGGCCAACGGATCCCTGCACGGCACGAAGCCCATCGACCTCGTCGTCGGACTCATCCACGAGATCCGTGACCGGTTCCCCGACCTCGACCCGGCCGCGATCGACGACATCGTGCTCGGCGTCGTCGGCCCGGTCGGCGACCAGGGCTCCGACATCGCCCGGATCGCCGCCGTGGCCGCCGGACTGCCGGACACCGTGGCCGGAGTACAGGAGAACCGCTTCTGTGCCTCGGGCCTCGAAGCCGTCAACATGGCCGCCGCCAAGGTCCGTTCGGGCTGGGAGGACCTCGTCCTCGCCGGTGGTGTCGAGTCCATGTCCCGGGTGCCGATGGCCTCGGACGGCGGCGCCTGGTTCAACGACCCGATGACGAACCTCGCCACCAACTTCGTGCCGCAGGGCATCGGCGCCGACCTGATCGCCACGATCGAGGGATTCTCGCGGCGCGACGTGGACGAGTACGCGGCGCTCTCCCAGGAGCGCGCGGCCACCGCCTGGAAGGAGGGCCGCTTCGAGCGGTCCGTCGTCCCGGTGCGGGACCGCAGCGGCCTGGTCGTCCTCGACCACGACGAGCATCTGCGCCCCGGCACCACCGCCGACTCCCTCGCCCAGCTCAAGCCGTCCTTCGCGGACATCGGTGAACTGGGCGGCTTCGACGCCGTCGCCCTGCAGACGTACCACTGGGTGGAGAAGATCGACCACGTCCACCACGCGGGCAACTCCTCCGGCATCGTCGACGGCGCCTCCCTCGCCGCGATCGGGTCGAAGGAGGTCGGCGAGCGCTACGGCCTCACCCCGCGCGCGCGGATCGTCTCCGCCGCCGTCTCCGGCTCCGAGCCGACCATCATGCTCACCGGTCCCGCCCCGGCCACCCGCAAGGCCCTCGCCAAGGCCGGGCTGACCATCGACGACATCGACCTCGTCGAGATCAACGAGGCGTTCGCCGCCGTCGTCCTGCGCTTCGTACGGGACATGGGCCTGTCCCTGGACAAGGTCAACGTCAACGGCGGAGCCATCGCGCTCGGCCACCCCCTCGGCGCCACCGGCGCGATGATCCTCGGCACGCTCGTCGACGAACTGGAGCGCCAGGACAAGCGCTACGGACTCGCCACGCTGTGTGTCGGCGGCGGCATGGGCGTCGCGACGATCGTCGAGCGCGTCTGAAACCCCGGCGGAACCAAGAGACCTCACGGAGACCCTCACCATGACCGAGAGCACCACCATCCGCTGGGAACAGGACGACACCGGCGTCGTCACCCTCGTCCTCGACGACCCGAACCAGTCCGCGAACACCATGAACGCGGACTTCCGCGACTCCCTCGCCGCGATCACCGACCGCTTGGAGGCCGAAAAGGACTCCATCCGGGGCATCATCTTCACCTCCGCCAAGAAGACCTTCTTCGCGGGCGGCGACCTGCGCGACCTCATCCGTGTCACCCCGGACACCGCACAGGAGATGCTCGACGGCGGCCTCGCCATCAAGCGGAATCTGCGCCGCATCGAGACCCTCGGCAAACCGGTCGTCGCCGCGATCAACGGCGCGGCCCTGGGCGGCGGTTACGAACTCGCCCTCGCCTGCCACCACCGGGTCGCCCTCGACGCCCCCGGCTCCAAGATCGGCTGCCCCGAGGTCACCCTCGGCCTGCTCCCCGGGGGCGGTGGAGTCGTCCGTACGGTACGGCTGCTGGGCATCGCCGACGCCCTGCTGAAGGTGCTGCTCCAGGGCACCCAGTACAGCCCGAGGCGCGCCCAGGAGAACGGCCTCATCCACGAAGTGGCCGCCACCCCGGACGAGTTGAACGCCAAGGCCCGCGCCTTCATCGATGCCAACCCGCAGTCGCAGCAGCCCTGGGACAAGCCCGGCTACCGCATCCCTGGCGGCACCCCGGCCAACCCGAAGTTCGCGGCCAACCTGCCCGCCTTCCCCGCCAGTCTGCGCAAGCAGACCAACGGCGCCCCCTACCCGGCCCCGCGCAACATCCTCGCCGCCGCCGTCGAGGGCGCGCAGGTCGACTTCGAGACCGCCCAGGTCATCGAGGCCCGATACTTCGTGGAACTGGCGGCAGGCCAGACCTCGAAGAACATGATCCAGGCCTTCTTCTTCGACCTCCAGGCCGTCAACTCCGGCGCCAACCGCCCCCAGGGCATCGCCTCGCGCCCGGTGCGCAAGGTCGCCGTCCTCGGCGCCGGGATGATGGGCGCCGGCATCGCCTACTCGTGCGCCCGCGCGGGCATCGACGTCGTCCTCAAGGACGTGACGGACGAGGCGGCGGCCAAGGGCAGGGCCTACTCCGAGAAGCTCTGCGCCAAGGCCGTCTCCCGAGGCCGTACGAGCCAGGAGCAGGCGGACGCGCTGCTCGCCCGCATCACCGCCACCGCCGACCCGCAGCAACTCGCGGGCTGCGACGCGGTGATCGAGGCCGTCTTCGAGGACACCTCCCTCAAGCACAAGGTGTTCCAGGAGATCCAGCACATCGTCGAACCCGACGCGCTGCTCTGCTCCAACACCTCCACCCTCCCCATCACCGTCCTCGCCGAAGGAGTCGAGCGCCAGGCCGACTTCATCGGGCTGCACTTCTTCTCGCCCGTCGACAAGATGCCCCTCGTCGAGATCATCAAGGGCGAGCGCACCGGCGACGAGGCCCTGGCCCGCGCCTTCGACCTGGTCCGGCAGATCAAGAAGACACCGATCGTCGTCAACGACTCGCGCGGGTTCTTCACCTCACGGGTGATCGGGCAGTTCATCAACGAGGGGGTCGCGATGGTCGGCGAGGGCATCGAGCCCGCGTCGATCGAGCAGGCCGCCGCCCAGGCGGGCTACCCGGCCAAGGTCCTCTCCCTGATGGACGAGTTGACGCTCACCCTCCCGCGCAAGATCCGCAACGAGTCGAAGCGAGCCGTCGAGGAGGCCGGCGGCACCTGGCCCGCCCACCCCGCCGAGGCCGTCATCGACCGCATGGTCGACGAGTTCGGCCGCACCGGGCGCAGCGGCGGCGCGGGCTTCTACGACTACGACGAGGACGGCAAGCGCGTCGGTCTGTGGCCTGGCCTGCGTGAGCACTTCACCCGCGAGGGCGCCGGGACTCCCGCCGAGACCGTGCCCTTCACGGACATGCAGGAACGCATGCTGTTCTCCGAGGCGCTCGACACCGTCAAGCTCCTTGAGGAGGGCGTCCTGACATCCGTGGCGGACGCCAACATCGGCTCGATCTTCGGGATCGGCTTCCCCGGCTGGACCGGCGGTGTCCTCCAGTACATCAACGGCTACGAGGGCGGCCTGCCCGGCTTCGTGGCACGCGCGCGTGCACTCGCCGAGCGCTACGGGGACCGCTTCACCCCGCCCGCACTGCTGGTGGAGAAGGCCGAGAAGGGCGAGCGGTTCACGGACGCGCGCTGACGCGTCGCCGACCGACACGCTGCCCCTGCCCTCCGTGGGCGGGGGCGGCGCGTCGGACGGATCAGCCCTCGTCCGACCCTGCCGGCTCCTTGAGCCACTCGCGGAGTTCCTCGCGCAGCGAGCGCTGAAAGGCCGTCAGCAGGGCCTGCACCACCAGGGGTTGCATGTGTGCGGACAGCGACTTCACGTCCTCGGTGGCGCGTTGGGAGACCTCCTCGCGCAGGAGCCCCGACAGTTCGTGGGCCGCCGCGCGGGAGTGCTCGATCAGGACGGTCCGCGCGGCGAGGATCGCCTCCTGCGACAGCGGCACGTCGAGCAGTCGTACGCCGAGCCGCAGCAGGCCGGCGTCGACGCGGTACGAGGCGCCGTCGGGCCGGACCACGTCCATCGCGACGAGCCGCTCCACGTCCTCCTCGTCCAGCGCCCGGCCCGCCCGCCGCTCCAACTCCCGCCGGTCCAGGGTCTGCGTATCCTCCGGCGCCCAGGACGCCACCACCGCCCGGTGGATCGCGAGGTCGTGCGCGCTGAGGTCCGGCGGCAGTTGCCCCAGATAGCGCTCGATCGCGGCCAGTGTCATGCCCTGGTGCTGCAACTCCTCGATCAGTGCCAGCCGTGACAGATGCTGCTGCCCGTAGTGCCCGACCCGCCGCGCCCCGAGCACCGGCGGCGGCAGCAGGCCCTTGGTGCTGTAGAACCGGACCGTGCGGACCGTGGTGCCGGCCCGCGCGGCCAGTTCGTCGATCGTGAGCGTGGGCTCCTCGGTGTCGGTCGTCATGCGCAGCAGTATCGCTGTCTCACCAATGCTGTGAACACCGGAAGGCCGTTGTCAGTGGTGCCGTCTACGGTGGTTGGCATGGGGGAGATCAACTATGTCCGCGGTGACGCGACCGTTCCGTCGGTCAAGGGCGTCAAGGTGATCGCGCATGTCTGCAACGACCTGGGAGGCTGGGGAAAGGGCTTCGTGCTGGCCGTGTCCCGCCGCTGGCCGGAGCCGGAGAAGGAGTACCGGGCCTGGCACCGCGAGCGCGCGGCCAACGACTTCGCGCTGGGCGCCGTCCAGCTCGTGCGCGTCGAGCGCCATGTGTGGGTGGCCAACATGATCGGCCAGCGGGGGATACGCACGGGCAGCAAGGGCGTCCCCGTGCGCTACGAGGCGATCGACACGGCGCTGGGCCTGCTGGCCGAGCGTGCGGCTGAGCTGGGCGCGTCCGTGCACATGCCGCGCATAGGGTGCGGCCTCGCGGGCGGCAAGTGGTCACGGGTCGAACCGCTGGTGACCGAGCGGCTGGTACGGCGGGGGATCGCGGTGACGGTCTACGACCACGAGGACTGAGCGGACCGTCGAACCAACTTGCCCCGCGCTGAAAGGAGTTGCAGAATCTTGCGCAACCACAGGGAGGGTCGTGAGCCATGAGCCGTGACATCGACGTCCTCGTCCTCGGCGGCGCCGGAGTGGACACCATCGTCCATGTCCCCGAGCTGCCGCTTCCGTACGCCGACAGCTACATGATCGACCCTGGTATCCGCACCCGCGCCGGCCAGACCGGCGACTTCGTGGCCCTCGGCCTGAGCGCCCTGGGCCTGCGCACCCACCACCTCGACATGCTCGGCGCCGACCCCGAGGGCGACCTGGTCCGCGCCCTGCACCGGGACCGCACCATCCCGCTCACCGAAGTGCCCGGGCCCGCCGGCACCAAGCGGGCGGTCAACCTCGTCGGCCCGGACGGACGACGGCTGTCCCTCTACGACTCGACCCGCGCCCACCCCGACGACCGCCTGCCGGAACCCACCGTCCGCACCCTCGCCACCGCGAGCCGCCACGCCCATGTCTCCATCACCCAGCCCTGCGCCCACGCCCTGCCCACCCTGCGCGAGGCCGGCGCCACGATCTCGACGGACCTGCACAACTGGGACGGCGTGAGCCCGTACCAGGCGGAGTTCGCCCACGCGGCGGACATCGTCTTCCTGTCCACCACCGCGCTGACCGGCACCCCCGAGAACACCATGCGCGCCATCGCCGAGCGGGGCCGGGCCCAATTGGTCGTCGCCACGGCCGGTGCGGAGGGCGCCTATCTGCTGGCCGACGACGAGGTGACCCACATCCCGGTCGTCAGGCCCCGCAGACCGGTGATCGACTCGAACGGCGCGGGCGACGCCTTCGCCGCCGCCTTCCTCTTCGGCCGGCTCGGCGGAGAGTCCCCGCAGCGCTGTGCCCGCTACGGCGCGGTGGCAGGGGCGTACGCCTGCACGGTGCCCTCGACGGAGATCGACGCCATCGGCCGCGACGAACTCCTCCTCCAGGTAGCCGAGTTGGCCGAGTCGGCCGGGGTGGAGTCCCGCACGGCGTAGGCGGCCCAGGACCCGCACACCCCCCGGGCCGCCCTTCACCACTCAGCCGCCGTGGACGTCGTTCGTCGCGGCGATCTTCGTCCACGACTTCGGCCGGACCGGAGCCGTCGACGCCTTCGCGATGGACGCGGTCCGGGCCGCCGGAGCCGCCGGCTTCGACGGCTGGAACAGCCAGGTGTCGAAGAGCGCGGACAACGGCTTTCCGGACACCTGCTCGGCGTAGGCCCGGAAGTCCTCGACGGACGCGTTGCCGTAAGCGTGCTCCTTCGGCCAGCCCTTCAGGATGGCGAAGAACGCGTCGTCGCCGACCTCGTTGCGCAGCGCCTGGATGGCCAGCGCGCCCCGGTCGTAGACCGGAAGCTCGAACTGGTTCTCCGGACCCGGGTCTCCGGGCGCGATCGTCCAGAAGGCGTCGTCCGCCGGGTGCGAGGCGTAGACGTAGTCGGCGAGCTGCTGCGTGGTGCCCTCGCCCTCGTGCTCGGACCACAGCCACTGCGCGTAGCGCGCGAAGCCCTCGTTGATCCAGATGTCCTTCCAGCCCTTCAGCGACACGTCGTCGCCGTACCACTGGTGGGCCAACTCATGCACGACGACAGAGGTGTTGGCGCCGTTCGCGAACTGCTTCTGGCTGTAGTAGACGCGGGTCTGCGTCTCCAGCGCGTACCCGGTGGTCGTGTTGGGCACATACCCGCCGGCACTGCTGAACGGATACGGCCCGAAGTAGCCGCTGAGCCAGTCGACGATCTCCCCGGTCCGCTCCACACTCGCCCGCGCGGCCCCGTCGTTGTCCCCGAGGTCCTTGCTGTAGGCGTTGACGACCGGGACACCGCCGTCCGAGGTGCTGGTCGTGATGTCGAACTTCCCGAGGGCCAGCGTGGCCAGATAGGTGGCCTGCGGCTTGTTCTGACGCCAGTTGTAGCGGGTCCAGCCGAGTTGTGAACTCGTCGACTGGAGCGTGCCGTTGGAGATGGCCTGCGTGCCGTTCGGCACGGCGACCGACACGTCGTAGGTCGCCTTGTCGCTCGGATGGTCGTTGCTCGGGAACCACCACCACGCCGACTCGGGCTCGTCCGCCGCGACCGCGCCGTCCGGGGTGCGGTGCCAGGTGGTGAAGCCGTACGCGCTCTTCGTGGACGGCACCCCGCTGTAGCGGACCACGACGGTGATCGGAGTGCCCTTGGGCAGCGGGGTCTTCGGGGTGATCTCCAGCTCGTGCTGGCCGGAGGTCGCGAAGGTCGCCGCCGCGCCGTTGACCCGCACCTCGCTCACGTCCAGCAGGAAGTCCAGGTCGAACCGCGACAGATCCTGCGTCGTCCTGGCGAGGATGGTCGCCGTGCCCGCCAACTCGTCGGTGGCGGGCTGGTACTGGAGCCTGAGGTCGTAGTGCGAGACGTCGTATCCGCCGTTGCCGTAGGCCGGGTAGTAGGGGTCGCCGATGCCCGGCGCGCCGGGGGAGTAGCTTGCCGCCGACGCCGGGATCGCCAGCATGAGGGAGGCCGCCGCGAGTGCGCCCGGCGCGATCAGTCTGCGGTGCACGAGAACTCCAAGTCGTAGAGGCGCGAAGTCTGTACGCAGGCTATTCAGTCCCTGTGGCCCTTCGTCTGTCCACGGCCCCTCCTGTCACACGATCGCCATTCGGCCGACATGACTCCGAGTGCCTCTTCCAGCACGGGAGTTGACCGATGTACCGTCCGCGCATGCCGAAACGCACGCGCTTCACGATCTGGAGATCGCTCGCGACGGCGGCCGTAGCCGCCCTCATGGCCGCCTTCCTCACCCCGGCAGCGGCCCAGAGCGCCCCACAGGAGAGCCAACCCGTCTACTCCTACGCGAACGCCATCCGGGAGGCCGTCTGGGTGGACACCGGACTCGACGGAGACGGCGACGGGAGGAACGACCGGGTCGCCGTCGACATCGTCCGCCCGAGCGAACCCGCCCAGCAGGGCCACAAAGTGCCCGTCATCATGGACGCCAGCCCCTACTACTCCTGCTGCGGACGCGGCAACGAGGGGCAGATCAAGACGTACGACACCGACGGCAACGTTGTCCAGATGCCGCTCTTCTACGACAACTACTTCGTGCCCCGCGGCTACGCCTTCGTCGGCGTCGACCTCGCCGGCACCAACCGCTCCGACGGCTGTGTGGACGTCGGCGGCCGTTCCGACATCCAGTCCGCCAAGGCCGTCGTCGACTGGCTGAACGGCCGGGCCAAGGCCTACACCAGCCGCACCGGAACCGCCCGCGCCACAGCGAGCTGGACCAACGGCAGGACCGGCATGATCGGCAAGAGCTGGGACGGCACCATCGCCAACGGCGTCGCGGCCACCGGCGTCAAGGGCCTGAAGACGATCGTCCCGATCAGCTCCATCTCCTCCTGGTACGACTACTACTTCGCCCAGGGCGCCCCGCTCTACGACTCCGGCCCCGACTGGCTGTCCGACGCCGTCGAGAGCCCCGACGCGCAGGCCCACTGCGCGGCCATACAGCAGAAGCTCGTCGACGGCGCGCCGCGCACCGGCGACTGGACCTCGCTGTGGACCGAGCGGAATTACGTGAAGGACGCGAGCAAGGTCAAGGCCAGCGTCTTCCTCGTGCACGGACTCCAGGACCTCAACGTCCGCACCAAGAACTTCGGCCAGTGGTGGGACGCCCTCGCCAAGAACGGCGTCGAGCGCAAGATCTGGCTCTCCCAGACCGGTCATGTCGACCCCTTCGACTACCGTCGCGGCGCCTGGGTCGACACCCTGCACCGCTGGTTCGACCACGAACTCCTCGGCTACGACAACGGAATCGACCGCGAGCCGATGGCCGACGTCGAACGCCACCCGGACCAGTGGGTCACGTCCAAGGTCTGGCCGCCGAGCGGCACCGCGACCACCACCCTCCACCCGGCGCAGGGCACCCAGGCGGGCGTGGGCACGCTCGGCCTCCGCACGGGAGCGGGCACCGAGACCTTCACCGACAACCCCCAGCAGAGCGAGACCGACTGGGCCGCCGCGATCGACAAGTCGACCCAGGACAAGGCTGGGTTCGTCACCGGGGCCCTCAAGAAGGACGTACACCTGGCGGGTTCCTCGAAGGTGACGATCACCGCGACGCCCACGACCTCCACGGCTCATCTGTCCGCCGTCGTCGTGGACCTGGGCCCCGACACCATCCGCGACTACGCCGACGCGGCCGAGGGCATCACCACGCTCACCGACCGCACCTGCTGGGGCGAGAGCACGGCGGGCGACAGCGCATGCTTCCTGGCAACCCAGGCCAAGACCAAGGCAGTTGACTACAACATCGTCAGCCGCGGCTGGGCCGACCTCGGCACCTACGCCTCGGCCGGCAAGGGCGTACCCCTCACCCCGGGCAAGGCCTACACCATCACCCTCGACCTGGCCGCGACCGACCACGTCGTCCCGGCCGGCCACCGCCTCGCCCTGATCGTCGCGGGCACGGACAAGGACCTCATCGACCCACCGTCCACCACCCCGACCCTCACCCTCGACCTGTCCCGCACCTCGGCCCAACTCCCGCTGGTCGGCGGCGAGTCGGCCTTCGCGAAGGCCACTGCGGGTGCCAGGGCGACGACCCCCACGTCCACGACCCTGGACGGCGTCCGGGCACCGCGTTCCGCACAGCGGGTACCGGGCAACTGATCGCCGACTCCGGGTGGGGCTGGAGGAGCTGTCGCCGTAGAGACCCGACGTGCTGGAAGAGTCGAAGGTCGAGCCGTAGGTCGAGCTGTACGAGGACGAGTCGTCCG
>NZ_JBEXDX010000047.1:0-63643 GCF_040605995.1 Streptomyces sp. NPDC005492 | reverse complement strand
GGTCCGGCGGGACAACCCGCCCACCACGACCGGATCACGAAGGCTCGCCTGAGCGATCCCCGGCACGGTCCTGGCCGCCGCGTTTCCGCAAAGCAACTGGATCCCCAGCCCGCGCACCGGCCCCACCGTCCACCTGCGCATCCGCAGACGGGATTACGAGGCGGTGCCCAGTGCCGCGACCGGGCTGACCCGAGCCGCGCGGCGGGCGGGCAGCAGGCCGGCGAGCGCGGTGATGCCCACCAGCCCCGCGAAGACCGCCAGCAGTTGCCCGACCGGCAGGAGCAGCGGCGCTCCGAGGTTCAGTACCCGGACCGTCAGCCAGGCGTAGGGCACACCGAGGGCCAGTCCAAGGACGCCGCCGAGGACCCCGTACAGGCCGGCCTCGATGCCGATCATGAAGCGCAGCCCGGAGCGGCCGAGTCCCAGCGCCCGCAGCAGCCCCGACTCGCGGGTGCGTTCCAGCACGGTGAGACCGGTCGTGGTGCCGACGCCGACGACGGCGATGAGCACGGTGAGCGCGAGCAGACCGAGGGCCGAAGTGGCCGCCACCTCGACATCGGCGCTGCTGTCGTCGCGCTCCTCCGCGAGGATGCTCAGCTGGGCGTCGGTGTTCGGGCCGAGGGTCTTCTCGATCGCCCTCGCCGCCGCGTTGCGGGCCGTCTGCCCACCCTCGGCGGCGTTCGCCAGGATGCCGGTCGGCCGCGACGAGGCGCCCATCTTCTCCAGGTCGGCGGGCGTGGCGATCAGGTCGGCGTGCAGGGGCGCTTCGGTGGGCAGCGTGGCGGCGACGGTTTCGCGGATGGTGCCCTTCCTGGGCATTGTGATCGTGAAGCTGTCGCCGGCCGTCACGCCGAGCAGCTGGGCGAGCCGGGCGTTGACGATCACTCGGCCCGGACCGAGACCGCTCAGTTTGCCGGTGTCCGTGTACAGCTGCCGTGAGGTGGGCAGGGCGGCCAGGTCCAGGTCGGTGGCAACCACGTCGGACCCGCCGATGGAGACGTCGGTCATGCGGTAGTCGGTCGCGTTGGCCAACTGCGGCAGGGCCTTGGTCCGGCGTACGACGTCTGCGTCGAGGCCGTCGCTGTCGCGCAGGTCGAAGTCCGCCGGGGCCGTGAGTGCGAGACCCCGATCCGCCCAGCCCTGCAGGCTCGCGACGCCGACGAGGGTGCCGGAGACGAGTGTGACGCCGAGCGCGACGACGACCGACACGGCTGCGGCGCGGCGCGGGGTGCCGCCGACGCCGCCGACGGCGAGGGTGCCGGTGGGCCCGAGCCTGCGCAGTGGCAACCTGACGGCGGCCAGCACCGCGCGTACGAGCAGCGGGCCTAGGGCGATCAGCGCGAGGAAGGCCAGCGCACCGGACGCGACAGTCCCCATCAGGCCCGCGGACGCGTCGTAGTTCGCGTTGCCCGGTTCGGGCATGTCGATGAGGATCAGGCCGACCAGGAGGAGGGCGGCAGCGGCAAGGAACAGGCCGGAGCCGAGGCGGATCAGGCCGATGCCGCGTTCCCCCGACACGGTGCCGGCGCTGCGCAACGCCTGCAGAGGGGAGACGCCGGCGGCGGACAACGCAGGCGCGAGTACCGCGCCCAGTGTCACCAGCACGGCGCCGAGTACCACCGCCAGACCCGCGGGAACGGGCACCCCGGGAGCCTGGAGGGCCTGCCCGGCGGCGCCCGCGATCACCGGGGCGGCGTGTCCGGCGCCGAGCGCCAGCAGGACGCCGGCCGTACCGGAGACCAGGCCCACCAGCGCGCCCTCGACGGCGAGTGCCCGGACGAGCTGGCCTCGTTGGGCCCCGATGGTGCGCAGGAGCGCCAGTTGGCCCAGCCGCTGCGCGAAGACGATGCGGAACGTCGACGTCGAGACGAGGGCGGCGGCGACCACGGCGATCGCCAGGAACATCGCGATGAGCCGGAAGACGTCCGCGTACCGCTTCGTCGCGTCCTTGGCCTCCAGGGCCCGCACGGTGTCGCCCGGGGTGATCTTGACAGCCGCACCGGCAGCGCGCTGGAGCACCGGAGACAGCCGCTCGGACAGAGCTTGGACGGATACCCCGGGTTCCGCGCGGATGTCCAGCTGCGGATACCCCTTCATGCCGCCCAACGCGTTGATGGTGGCGGCGGGGGCGTAACCAGTGGCCCCCCGGTCGGAGTTCGCCTGTACAACGGCCGTGACGGTCACGGTGACCGTCTTCGTCCCGCCGTCCTCGCCCTCCGGGAAGAGCATGCCGACACGGTCGCCGGGCTCGATCTCGAACTGCTGCGAGGCCTGGCGGTTCACGGCCACCTCCCGGGGGCCGTCCGGGTAACTGCCCGCCACGACCTGAACCCGTGACAGCCGCCCGGTGCCCGGGTCGCCCTGAAGGTTCAGGTAGTGCCTTGAGACGTCGGCGAGCGATACCCCGATCTCCGTCCGGGCTGCGGCCTCGGCCACGCCGGACACCGCCCGGACGGCCTTGATCTTCGCGTCGGTGATGGCCGACCCGTCCCCGCCCGCGTCCGCCGTGACGATCAGACTGGTCGCCGCTGGGGTCCCGCTGAAGCGGGCGAGGGCGGTTCGTTCGGTGATCTGCTGGGCCATCACGGTGCCGAACACGACGAACGCGGCGACGACCACCGCCAGACCCGTCATGACGAGCCGGCCGGGCCGGACCAGCACTCCGGCAAGCTGGGTGCGCAGCACGGCGGCGTTGCCGATGCCGGGTCCGCGGCTCATCGGGTACCCGCCATGCTCCGCAGCGCGTCGTTGATCGACGACCGGGTCGGGGAGTCCAGGTCGCCGACGATCCGGCCGTCGGCCAGGACGACCACGCGGTCGGCGTAGGCGGCGGCGCCCGCGTCGTGGGTCACCATGACGACCGTCTGCCCGAGGTCGCGCACCGAGTCGTGCAGGAAGCCGAGCACCTCTGCGCCGGAGCGCGAGTCCAGGCTGCCGGTGGGCTCGTCGGCGAAGACCACAGCGGGCCGCGACGCCAACGCCCGGGCCAGAGCGATCCGTTGCTGCTGGCCACCGGACAGCTCACTGGGCCGGTGGGTCAGCCGGTCACCGATGCCCAGCACGCCGCAGAGGTGGTCGAGCAGCTCTCGGTCGACGGGCCGGCCGGCCAGGTCGAGCGGCAGCGTGATGTTCTGCAACGCGGTCAGTTGCGGCAGCAGGTTGAACGACTGGAAGACGAAGCCGATCTTGTCGCGCCGTACGGTGGTCAGTGCGCGGTCGGACAGGCCAGTGAGATCGGTACCGTCGAGCAGTACTTTCCCGGAGGTCGCGGTGTCGAGGCCGGCCAGGCAGTGCATGAGGGTGGACTTGCCGGAACCCGACGGGCCCATGATGGCGGTGAACTGCGCGCGGGCGAAGCCGACGGTGACCCCGTCCAGGGCTCGAACTCCGGTGTCGCCCTGGCCGAATACCTTGACGAGGTCCTCCGCGCGGACGGCGGCATTGCCGTCGTCCCGGGAAATGCTTTCATTGTCGTGCGCAGCGGCGCGGGCACTCATTGTCTGTTTCCCCTCAACGAATTTACGGCTTACAGCTCTTCGACATGGAATGCGTCAGGCCGCGAGGGGCGGGAAAACGAGGGTGCGCTTGACCGCCGTGCAGTGCGAATTCGCCTGCGACGACATATCGGCCAGATCCGCTTTGGTCGGCACCTCACCCTTTCCTGTCAGATGGGCGGCGATCGAGCCCTCGTACCGGGCGATCTGCAACCCGAGGTAGCCGTCCTTCATCTGCGCCATGCGCAGGTCGTGCATGTGTTCCGCCCACTTCGCGACGGTGGACTTGTCCTGTTTCTGTGCCTCGTCGATGATCCTCTGGGCCAGCGCGCAGTCGGCGGCGGAAGCCTGGCTCGGCGCATTGTGCTGATGCCACCAGTAGGCACCGCCGGTTCCTAGCGCCGCCAGAATCACGATCGCCACGATTCCGAATACCAGTACTTTTACCCTCGGGCTTCCGACCTTGCCGGTCCGCGTTTCAGATGTAGCCATTCGAGGCCTCCAGAGAATTGTCGGGACACGTTCGTTCGTGTCGTCAACAATTCTTGCCGGGCAGGCTTTTCGGCACATCGGATCGGGATACGACCTCCGGGGCCGGGCACGTACGACCCGGGTCGTACGCCGGGTGGGATCCGAGTCCTACGCCGGTATGGGACCGGGCCGTGGGCAGGGCACGGAGGGCGGGTAGGCGGTGCGGTAAGGGTCAGCCGGACGACGGCCGGACCAGCCCGGCCTCGTACGCCAGCACGACGGCCTGCACCCGGTCGCGCAACTCCAGCTTCGTCAGAATCCGCCCGAGGTGCGTCTTCACGGTCGTTTCGGCGACGTACAGGCGGGCGGCGACCTCGGAGTTGGACAGGCCCTGGGCGACCAGTTCCAGTACCTCCCGCTCCCGCTCGGTCAGGACGGCGAGCCGGTCGTCCTCCTGTTGCGGTGCGGTGTTGAGCTGTCCGGCGAACCGGTCGAGGAGCCGGCGGGTCACGCGGGGCGCCACGACGGAGTCGCCCGCCGCCACCACGCGGATCGCGGCGAGGAATTCCTCGGGCGGCACGTTCTTGATGAGGAAGCCGCTCGCGCCGGCCTGCAGCGCGGCGAACGCGTCCTCGTCGGTGTCGAACGTGGTGAGCACCAGGATTTTCGGCGGGTCCGGGCGCGTGACGAGTTGTTCGGTGGCCTCCACCCCGTCCATGACCGGCATACGGATGTCCATGACGACGACATCGGCCGGAGTTCTGTCCAGCAGCGAGAGAGCCTCTGCCCCGTCCCCGGCCTCGCCGACGACGTCGATGTCGGACTGCGCGTCCAGCACCATGGCGAATCCGGCGCGCACCAGCGGCTGATCGTCCACGACGACCACCCGGATCGGCCTCTTCGTATCGCTCGAACCGTTCATGCCACTCATGCGGCTGTCCTCACCGGAAGCTCGACCCTGACCTGCCACCCCGGGCCGAGCCGGGGGCCGGCGGTGAACCGCCCGCCGTGCACCTCGACCCGCTCCCGCATGCCCACGAGCCCGTTGCCGCCCGACCCGGGTACGACCGGAGCGGAGCCGGCCAGCTTGCCGGCCCCGTCGTCGACGACCTCCAGCACGGCGGTGCCGTCGTCGAACCGCAGCGTGACGGAGACCTGAGCCGAGGGGCCGGCGTGCCGCAGCGCGTTCGTCATGCCCTCCTGGGCGATCCTGAAAAGGGTCAACTCGTCGGCGGCCGAGAGCCCCTGCCGCTCGCCCTCTATACGCAGCTCCACCTGGAGTCCGGCGACGCGGGCCCGCTCCACCAGCGGTTCGAGATGGGCCAGGCCCACCCGGCGACGATCACTGTCGTCCTCGGCGTCGGACCCCTTCGTGCCCCGCAGCACCTCGACGATGCGGCGCATGTCCTCCAGCGCGTCCCGGCCGATGCCCGCGATCGTCTGCATCGCCGTGCGGGCCCTGTCCTGATCCGCCACGATCGCGTAACTGGCCCCGTCGGCCTGCACGATCATCACGGCCAGGCTGTGCGCCACCACGTCGTGCAACTCACGCGCGATCTCCGCGCGTTCCTCGGCGGCGGCGATCTGGGCGAGGTGGGCACGCTCCCGCTCCGCAGTGGCCGCGCGTTCCTCGAGGACACCCACGTACAGCCGACGGGTCCGCATCATGTACGAGGTCAGCCACACCGCCGCGCATGCGCCCGCGGCCGCCAGGGCCTCGTTGAGACCGTCCCGGCCGGCCTCAGAGGTGACATCGGCCGTGCCACCGAACACCAGCATGATGCCCAGAACGGAGATGCCACCGGCGGCGTACGCCTTCCATATCTGCTCGGTATGGCTCACCACGGTCACCATCGCGATCAGGACGGCCATGTCGTACAGGGCCCCCTCGCTCGCCAGTGGCTCAGGAAGAGCCGCCAGCCGATACTGCGCCAGCGCGAGGGCGGAAACGACCGCCATCACCGTCATGGGACGGCGCCGGCGAAACGCCACGGCCACCGCCATCGAGAAGCCTATGAGTTTGTCGTAGCCCTGGCCGTAGGACAACGTCGAATAGGCCACCACCAGCGCGAGGAGCAGGTCGTAGACCGTGTGCACCCACGGCTCCGACCGCATCTGGCGCATCATGGCGGTCAGGGTACACGGCCCGGTCATACGAACTGATGGAGCTCGCGCCGGGTGCGATCGTCACCGGGGGCCGGGAGTGTTGGCACGGAGTAGTGCGGCTCCGAGAGGGGTGAGGGTGTGCAGTACAGATGCGGCGTGGCGATGGCTGACGATCAGGCCTGCGTCCCGGAGAGCGGTGGCATGCTGGCTGGCCGATGACGCGGAGACTCCGGCGGCGCGAGCGAGTTCGCCGGTGGTAGCGCCGGTGGCGACGCCGCGCAGGACAGCGGCGCGGGTGCGGCCGAGCAGGGCTGCCAGGGAAGCGCCGGAGCTGAGGTCCCCGGGGAGCGTGGTGTGGTGGGGCTCGTGGCTGAGTGAGTAGAACAGCACAGGATCCAGCGCGGTGTCGCTGAAGGTCACCGGATTCCCCCAGCAGAAGTACGACGGGACCAGGAGGATGCCGCGGCCGTTCAGGTACAGATCGCGGTCCTCGGGATAGGCGGCGTGCAGGACGGGGCGCTGCCATCGCAGGCTGGGCCCCAGGTTCTGGACGATCCCGTCGACCCCGCGGTCCAGCACCGCGCGGGCGCGGGCGGACCGTTCGGCTTCGACGCGGGCTTGGATGTGCTCGCTGTGCGGGGCGATGACTGTGTCGTAGTAGGTCCGCATTGCCTGTACGAGTTCCTTGCGCATGTCCCCCGCCCCCAGCCGCAGTGCCCAGGCGGGGGCTCCGCTGGTGCGGGCGAGGGCGCCCACTTCGTCCAGGACCCGATGCCGTGGGGTGGCCAGGATGGCCTCCAGACCGGCATCGAGTCCTTCGGCGGCCTCGGGAGGAGTCAGGAAGTCGGGGAAGTAGGTGGCACGCGGGACCAGTGGCAACAGCAGAGTGCGCAAGGTGCGGGTGAGGTCCGCGGTGTTCAGCCGGGCGCCGGCGGTGCGATACCAGTCCGCATAGGCCCAGCGACCGTGGCGGGACTGGAAGCGGTGCAGGCTCGCGCAGATCTCCCACAGCGGGTCCGGCACGGCCGCAACGCGGGTTCTGACCAGGTCGGCGTCGGTGAAGTGGATACGGAGCATTCAATTCCCCCCTGGTGTCCTGGGCTTTTCGGGCAGAGCGAAAATCCCTGGCTAGCCATGCTCGCGTCAGAGAGTCTCATGGGAGCAAACAGGCGCGCCGGAAGCGACCCGCGCTTCACAACAGGCCGCGCGGTCCGAGTACGGCTCCCGTCGTCAACGCACACCGGCACCGCTCGTCGATCGGAGCCGCACGACCCGTGGGCTGTTCGGCGTGCCCGACCGGGGACCTGGCCGTGACGTGACGGCCGGCTTAAAGGCGGTCGCGGCGGATTTGGTTACAACAGCAGCGGAACCCAGCGCAGTTCGGTGCCTCAACTGAAGAGAAGTGAGTCAGATGGCTGACGACATGGTTCTGAAGTCCCAGGAGTTCATCAACGTGTATTACAACGGCGTCTCCGGGATTTCCCCGGTCGCCGAGGACGGACTCACTGGCTGGGCGACCATGCACGCGCTGACCCGGTGCCTTCAGCACGAGCTCGGCATCACGTCACTGTCGGACACCTTCGGGCCGACGACGCTTTCACTGCTCACGGCGCAGTACCCGTCGATCGACCAGTCGACTTCACTCGACGGCCAGATGGTGATCAGGATCATGCAGGCAGCCATGTACTGCAAGGGTTACGACGGCGGTGAGTGGCAGAGCAACGCCCTGCCGTCGGGGACATTCAGCGATCGAGTCAGCGCGGGCGTGCAGAAACTCAAAGCGGACGCCGGCCTGAGCGGCGTCTATCCGGGCGCGGCCATGGTCCCGAAATTGTTCAAGGCACTGCTGACGATGGACGCCTACGTGGTCGTCAACGACGGCAGTTCCACCGTGCGATCCATCCAGCAATGGATGAACGGGAGTTACATTCAGCACACCAACTTCTTCGTCATCCCGTGCGACGGCATCTTCTCGCGGGACGTCCAGAAGGCGCTCATGCTGGCGATCCAGTTCCAGATCGGCATCAGTGACGCCTCGGCGAACGGGGTCTTCGGACCGGCCACCCAGGCCGGTCTGAAGGCCAACCTGCTCTCCATCGGCTCCTCCGGCCGTTGGGTCCAGTTGTTCTCCGCGGCGATGGTTTTCAACCAGCGCGGCGGGGCCACCTTCACCGACACCTTCACCTCCCTCCTGTCCGATCTGGTCAGTTCCTTCCAGTCGTTCGTCAAACTCCCGGTCACCGGCAAGGGGGATTTTCAGACCTGGGCCTCGCTGCTGGTCTCCACCGGCGATCCCACGCGGCGCGGGCAGGCACTCGACTGCGTCACCGAGATCACCGCCGCCCGGGCCAAGACGCTGACCGCGGCCGGTTACCAGGTGGTCGGCCGCTATCTTTGCAATGTCCCGAACACGGCGCTGGACAAGAAGATCAAGTTCGGCGAACTGGACACGATCGCCGAAAACGGCCTGCGGTGTTTCCCGATCTACCAGACCTACGGCGAGGATGCCGACTACTTCCGCTCGGACCAGGGCTACAGCGACGCCCTGAGCGCAATCGAAAATGCCCGTTTCTACGGCTTCAAGACCGGTACCCAAATCTACTTCGCCGTTGACTTCGATGCCCTCGACGAAGAAGTGACGAACCACATCATTCCTCATTTCCGCGGGATCAACGAGGCAATGGACGAGCGCGGCAATCCTTATCGGATCGGCATTTACGGCCCGCGTAACATCTGCTTGCGTGTGGGCAACAGCGGACTGACAACCGCCAGCTTCGTCTCCGACATGTCCACGGGCTACTCCGGAAACCTCGGGTACCCGCTGCCTTCGGATTGGGCGTTCGACCAGATCGCGACCATCAGCCTCGGTTCCGGCGACGGTCAGATCCAGATCGACAACAACATCCTGTCCGGACGCGACAACGGCCAGAACACCTTTGATCCGGGAGAGTACACCGAAAACCTGGACGTCGACTTCGACTCGTCCCTGAAGCCCGCCCTGCTGGCAGACCTACAGCAGTACCTGCAATCGCAGGGAATTCCCGAGCGCGGCGGAAACCCCGTCGAGGACGCTGCCCAGGTCTACTCCACGACCGAGGCCTTCGACATCATGATGTCGTTCGACCCGCTGATAACCGGGCTGGCCCGCGCGCTCAAGATGCGCAAGGCGCTGATCGCGGTACCGATTTTCTGGGAGGTTCGAAAGTATGCGGTGGACGACCCCTTCGCCGATGACGGGGTCACGCTGTACTACGCCGGGCACCGAGAGCCGACCAACAAGTGGATCAAGCGGGACTCCAGTACCGGACTTGGGCAGATCTTCGGCGTGGCCGCGATCAATGCGCGCAACTACGTGATCGGGCAGGGAATCATCTCCGGCGCGGTCAAGAACCCGGATGTGGACGCCGACGTATGGGAGGTCTGGCAAAAACTGCACAACGACAATGCGTACAACATCAGCACGGCCGCGTACGTGCTGATTCACTGCGCGACCGACATCCGGCGCAACGAATCCGATACCCCGATCACCATTCCGCGGCCCTCGCTGGACTACAGCGACGAGTACACCCGGCTGGTCCTGCGGCGGTATCAGGGTTGGGGTGACGGTCCGGAATCCGACAGTTATATCAAGCTCGGCGTCTACCAGGTGCTGGAGAAGCACTTCGGTCCGTTGCGCAACTGACCTTCCGACCAGCTGTTTCGCGTCCGTCATTCGATGACATCCGGGCTGATCCGGAGGAGAAGAGGCACTGAGCATGGTCGCATCGCGACGTACCCTGCTGCGGGCGGCAGCGGTCGCCACCGCCGGCATCGCCATGCAGACCGGGCTGGCTTCGCCCGCCTGGTCCGCCGCGAGGGCGAAGCCGATACTCCGGCGGGCAAAGCCGCTCACGAACCCGATCTTTTCCGGGGAGAATTCACCGAACGGTTGGCCGATCAATACCAAATCCGACGCGGGCGGCAGTGTGTGGGCAAGACCGGTCGCCGGTGCGGGCACCACCGTGGAGGTGTCGATCGGGGACGTGGAGGTGATCCTGGTCCACGTCGTCCGTCGGTTCCACTACGAGATCGACACCCTCCGCCCGGGTGAGGTGATCGGCTTCCGGAAAGCGGCTGGGGTAAAGGGATATCAGCTGAACCACGCATCCGGGACCGCAGTCGACATCCGCCCCGGGTCATACCCGGTGGGGGTTGGCGGCGGTTTCTTCCCGGCTCAGCTCGAGGTGATCCGGGACATCCTGGCCGACTGCGAGGGGCTGGTGTCCTGGGGCGGCGACTTCACCATTCCGGACGAGGCGCATTTTCAACTCGCCGTTCCCCCGAGCGACGCGCGGGTGACCGCGCTGGCGGCCAAGCTGCGGGGGTGGACGGCAACGCCCGGTCTCGGTGCCGGCGTCATTCAGAACCCGCTGGACCCGCATCGCCGCGATGCCGCTCTCCGCGTCCAGCGCCGACAGCACCACTGACCAGTCGTCAGGTGGGCCCGCCGCTCCGTCGGCAGTGCCTGAAGAGAGCAATTCGGAGGCAACTCGGCATTCATCGATCACCGTTCGGCGCATTCGTTTTACCGTCAGCAACACAGGGAGCCACATCGTGAAGTCCCGGAACCACATTTTCCGCCTACTGGCCACCTTCTCGGCCACCATCGCGCTCGCTTTCGCCAGCCTGGCATGGGCCGGTCCAGCATCTGCCGCCTCGCAGAACTTCGAAAACGCGGGGCTCCGAGACGGCTATAAGCTGGTCTGCTGCTCATCGGACAAGGCAAACCCTGTCTGGTTGGAGCAGTTCGCGAATGCGAGCTGGTCGGTGTACCACAGGGGTGACACCAATGGTCATTCCATAGTGCAGATGCAATCGGCTGACCGCCCCGCGGCAGGTTGCCTCGACAGTCACGGCAACTCGGCCGGCGGCCAGGTGTGGGTGCAAGCGTGCAACAGCGGGGACTATCAACTCTGGGAAGTATTCCACGTGTCGGACAGCAGCCAGTCCTACGTGGTGTTCAAGAGCCGAGGCGCCTACACCAAACAGGGCAAACATCTGTGTATCGCCGGCCTGAAGAACGGGGGCATCCGCGAAGGAATCGTTCTGAAGACGTGCAATGTGAATGACGTTTGGCAACGCTTTTTCTAGGCTTCGTGCCAAACGCCTGAATGGGACTGGCCGAGGAGATCCGTGGGCTGTCGATTTGCCATGGATACTCGGCCGGCCCTCTGGCTCCGCCGCCAAGGCCTGGGTGGGCAGCCGCGATCGTTCATGAGGGGTCCATCTGCTTGTCGATGGCCCCTTTGCGGCGTGACTGGTGATGGCTTTCGGGATCCGGGCAGGCAGACGGTCCGCTGCACAGCGCCACCACCCGGCCCGCCGGCCGGCCGACCACCGGTCTGGCGGTTGGTCTCACCTCTGGAATCCCCACCGGGATCTTCACAGACGCCCCGGCAGAGCCGAGGACCTGACCCATGTCTGACGCCGCCAAGCGCACCCTGCACACGATCCTCCAGATGGCCCTCGGTATCGCTGTCGTCCTCCCGGCCGTCGTCGACGCCTCCGGCCCACCCGAGGCGCTGCCCTGGTCGTGGGCGCCTTCACACCCGGTCGGCGTGCGACATCCCGCCACGTCAAGCATCAGCTGCCATCGTCAGCGGGGGCGGCGTTTCCCCGTTACGCACTGTGGTGTGCGGTCGGCTCAGGAGAGAAGACATCCGCGTGCGCGGCGCAGCAGTGCCGCGAGGAGTGCCGCCTCCTCGCCACCGAGGGCGGTCACGATGCTCTGCTGTTCGTGTTCCACCACTGCCGTCCAGCGGCTCAGAGCCTCGGTGCCGCGCTCGGACGCGAACACCAGCACGCGCCGCCGGTCCTCGTCGTCCACCCGGCGCAGGACGAGGTTGAGGGACACCATGCGGTCGACCACCTTGGTGAGGGTGGGTGGCGACAACAGGGCGAACTCGGCGATCTCGGTCATCGCGTGTCCGGCGCCGTCACCGAGGAACGACAGGACGCGCCATTCCTCGAGCGTCGCACCCTCCGCTTTCAGCGCCTCGCCGAGTCTCGTCACCACGCTCCGCTCCACGAGCGTGAGCATCCGTGCGAAGTCGAGGTCCGACACGGCCGTCGCCGGGGTCGTCGTCATCACCCTGCCAAAGAATCGTCGGTGTCGTTACGTCGCGGCGCCCCGGTCGCCGACGTGGCGAGTGCATGCCGGGCCCCGGTTCGCAAAGGAATGGCTCCACGATACAGTCGTTTCCTTATCGCCGTGAAATATTCTCGTAGCAAGCAATCCCTACTGTGAGCACCTATGATCGAGAAGGCGTCTGTCCGGCTCGGCTCCCCGGCAGCCTCCCGGGGCCGTGACGCGCTGGACGTCGCCCTCGTGATCCCGCTGCAGGGCCCGGCCGGCATCTTCGGACCGTCCTGTGAGTGCTGCGCCCAACTCGCGGCCGAGGAGGTCAACGCCGAGTCCGGAGTGCTGGGCAGGGAGCTGCGACTGGTGCTCGTCGACGGTGGGGCGCCGCCAGAACAGGTGGCGACCGAGATCGACGCGCTGATCTCCGGCGGCGTCGTCGACGCGGTGGCCGGCTGGCACATCTCCGCCGTCCGCGAGGTCGTCGCCCCGCGCATCGACGGCCGGGTGCCGTACATCTACACCGCACTGTACGAAGGCGGCGAGCGGTCCCCGGGTGTGTTCCTCACCGGTGAGACCCCGAACCGCCAACTCCGGCCCGCACTGCGCTGGTTCGCCGCCGAACTCGGCATCCGGCGGTGGACGATCGTCGGCGACGACTACGTCTGGCCCCGTTCCTCCGCGCACGCCGCCCATCGCTATCTGCGCGAACTCGGCGGAGAGGTCTGTGACGAGATGTACGTGCCACTCGGCACCACGGACTTCGGCGAGGTACTGGCCCGGGTGGCGGCCAGTGACTGCGATGCCGTCCTCATGCTGCTGATCGGTGACGACGCCGTGCTGTTCAACCGCGCGTTCACCGCCGCCGGCCTTGACCGCGACCGCATCCGGTTCAGCTCACTGATCGAGGAGAACGTGCTGCTGGCGACCGGGCCGGAGAACACCCGGGGCCTGATGACCTCGGCCGGCTACTTCGAGGACCTGCCCACCAGGTACGGCCTGGACTTCGCCGCCGCCTACGGCCGCCGCTTCGGGCTGCGGGCTCCCGTGCTCAACAGCCTCGGCGAGTCCTGCTACGAGGGCGTACGCCTGCTCACCGAACTACTGCGCCGGGCGGGCGACGTGGATGTGACCCGCATTCAGGCGACGGCCGAGGGACTCGAGTACGAGAGCCCGCGCGGCACGGTCCAGGTGCGTGACCGCCATCTGAAGCAGCGGGTCTTCCTCGCCGCGGCCGACGGGCTGCGGTGGGACGTGCTCCAGCAGTTGCCGTAGCCCGTTCCCCTGGCCCGTCGCTTGACGGGCGTTCTTTTACACGCGCGTAACGCGTCACTGTCTTGCCAGAAAGCTTCAGGAGAAAATACTTTTTTCTCGAAGCTTTTGGAGGTCGTTCATGGCGACATACCCGTACCGCTGCGCGGGCTGTGGCCCCTTCGACGTGACCCGTCCGATCGGCCACGCCCTGTCCGAAGTGCCGTGCGAGACCTGCGGAAAGAAGGCCCGCCGGGTCTTCACCGCCCCGATGCTCACTCGCACCCCCACTCCGCTGGCCAGGGCCCTGCGCGCCCAGGAGGCCAGCGCCCACGAACCCCGCGTCGTCTCCGAGGTGCCCCCCGCCCGCCGGGGTCCCGCACCGGGCTCGGACCCGCGACACGCCCGTCTGCCCAAGCCCTGATCCCCCTGTCCCCCTCCCCACCCCGCGATCCCCCGAGTTTTGGAGGCAGCCCATGCCCGAAGTCGTCT
The DNA here is from genome assembly GCF_040605995.1 of Streptomyces sp. NPDC005492. Lineage (NCBI taxonomy): Bacteria > Bacillati > Actinomycetota > Actinomycetes > Kitasatosporales > Streptomycetaceae > Streptomyces > Streptomyces sp. NPDC005492. The sequence continues at coordinate 49,711 of NZ_JBEXDX010000047.1, read as the reverse complement.
TCAGCGTCGACCAGGCCATGTCCATGCGAGACCAGAAGGTGCCCGGCCACAACCGCTGGCACCCCGACATCCCGCCCGCCGTCACCGTGAAGCCGGGCACGGAGTTCCGCGTCGAGTGCCGGGACTGGACCGACAACCAGATCGGCAACAACGACTCGGCCAACGACGTCCGAGACGTCGACCTCACCCACGCGCACATGCTCAGCGGGCCGATCGCCGTAGAAGGCGCCGAGCCCGGTGACCTGCTCGTCGTCGACATCCTCGACCTGGGCCCCATACCGCAATCGGTCGGCGAGGGATCGGGCCAGGGCTGGGGGTACACCGGCGTCTTCGCCCGCGACAACGGCGGTGGCTTCCTCACCGACCGCTTCCCCGACTCGTACAAGGCCGTCTGGGACTTCCACGGTCAGCAGGCCACCTCCCGCCACCTCCCCGGCGTCAGATACACCGGCATCACCCACCCCGGCCTCTTCGGCACCGCGCCCTCCGCCGAGCTGCTGGCCCGCTGGAACGCCCGCGAACAGGCCCTCATCGACACCGATCCGCACCGCGTGCCCGCGCTGGCCCTGCCCCCGCTCGCGGACAACGCCCTGTGCGGCACGGCGGCCGGCGAGACCGCCGCCCGCATCGCCGCCGAGGGCGCGCGCACCGTCCCGGCCCGCGAGAACGGCGGCAACCACGACATCAAGAACTTCACCCGCGGCTCCCGGGTCTTCTACCCCGTCCTCGTCCCCGGCGCCCTGCTCTCCGGCGGCGACCTGCACTTCAGCCAGGGCGACGGGGAGATCACCTTCTGCGGCGCCATCGAGATGGGCGGCTTCATCGACCTGCACGTCGACCTGATCAAGGGGGGCATGGAGAAGTACGGGGTCACGACCAACCCGATCTTCATGCCCGGCAACGTCGCGCCGCAGTACACCGAGTTCATCTCGTTCGTCGGCATCTCCGTCGACCACGACACCGACACCAACCACTACCTCGACGCGACGATGGCCTACCGCAACGCCTGCCTCAACGCCGTCGACTACCTCATGACCTTCGGCTACAGCGGCGAACAGGCCTACCTCCTGCTCGGTTCGGCCCCGATCGAGGGACGCATCAGCGGCGTCGTGGACATCCCCAACGCGTGCAGCACCCTCTACCTCCCGACCGCGATCTTCGACTTCGACATCCGGCCGACGGCCGAAGGCCCGCGGAAGGCCGACCGCGGCCAGTGCGCGGTCACCTCCTGACTCCCCCCGCACCCCCGGAACACCCCGAAAAGCACCACCAGAACGTTCCGAAAGGCACCACCATGAGAGACCATCTCACCTTCCAGCTGGGCGACTTCACCACACAGCACGGCGCCACCCTGCGCGGAGCGCACCTCGCCTACACGACGTACGGTGAGCTCAACGCCGACAAGTCCAACGTCATCGTCTACCCCACCTGGTACTCCGGGCGGCACTGGGACAACGAGTGGCTCATCGGCTCCGGCATGGCGCTCGACCCGGAGCGGTACTTCATCATCGTCCCGAACATGCTCGGCAACGGCCTGTCCACCTCACCGAGCAACACTCCGCCGCCGTACGACCGCGCCCGCTTCCCGCACATCACGGTGTACGACCAGATCGCCGCCCAACACCGCCTGGTCACCGAGGAGTTCGGCATCGAGCGGATCGCACTCGTGACCGGCTGGTCGATGGGTGCCGGACAGACCTACCAGTGGGCCGTCAGCCACCCCGAGATGGTCGAGCGGATCGCACCCTTCTGCGGGTCCCCGCGCACCAGCATCCACAACAAGGTGTTCCTGGAGGGCGTCAAGGCCGCGCTCACCGCCGACGCGGTCCACAACGGGGGCTGGTACGACGAGAAGTGGCCGACCACCGGACTGCGCGCGCTCGCCCGGGTGTACGCGGGATGGGGCTTCTCGCAGGCGTTCTACTGGGAGAAGGAGTACGAGAAACTCGGCTACTCCTCGCTGGAGGACTTTCTCGTCGGCTTCTGGGAGGGCTTCTTCCTCGACGGCCGCGACCCCAACAACCTGCTCTCCATGCTCTGGACCTGGCAGAACGGCGACGTCGGCCTCACTCCCGGATTCAACGGAGACACGGAGGCGGCGCTGGGCTCCATCCGAGCGACCACGCTCGACATGCCCGCCGAGAAGGACCTGTACTTCCCGCCGGAGGACGAGGCCTGGGCCGTCAGCCACATCCCGGGCGCCGAACTCCGCGTGATCCCCGGTATCTGGGGGCACTTCGCCGGACACGGCAGCAACCCGACAGACACCGAATTCATCGACACAGGCCTGAAGGAACTGCTGGCCAAGCCGGGCGGACTGGCCTATTCATGAGAATCCGACTGCCGCACGAGGTGAGCGCCTCGATCGTCGCCTTCGCCACCGTCTTCCTGCTGATGAGCCCGCTCAACATGCCGACATGGGCGATCTTCATCACCTGGGCCGGAACATTCCTCCAGGGCGGTCCCAGCCGCTCCAACGCCATCGCCATGGTCACCGCCACCACCACCGGGGCCGCATTCGGGGTGGTCGCCGTCCTGCTCAACCGGGAGACCGGCACGATGTTCGGCACCGGATCCCTCGCCCGTACTCTGGCACTGGCCGTGGTGATCTTCGCCGTCAACGGCACACTGCTGGCCACCGGCCGGCTGAAGCCCTTCGCCCTCATCCCGGGCATGTTCTTCGGCTTCGCGTCGCTCTTCGCCACGTACTTCGGCGGATTCGGCTACGACGGCGGCAACCTGGGCGCCGCCTTCGTCAGCGCCGCCGCGATGTGCGCCCTCGGCCCGCTCTGCGCCACCCTGGGCATCCGGCTGATGTCCGCCCCGGCCGCCGCACCGGCGCCCGAGGCACGCGAGAGGGGTGAGGTGACACCTTCCGCCGGCGAAACCCTCGCCTGAGGGCGATGCCCGTCGTCCCAGCGGGGAACTGGCCGGGACGACGGCTCGTCCCGTCGGATTCCATCGAACAGGCCGTGATCTCACCTCTGCGTTCCAGAAAGTCACTCGCAGGCTTCGGCGCTGCTCAGGCCCTGGTTCATGAGCCGGAAGCATTCCTCCCGCTCACGAACCGGGGGCCTGCGGCCCAGACGTATCGGCACCTGCGCCGCCTCGCTGCCGGCCCGGTACGCGACTGGCCGCGCTGAGGATGGCAGCCCCACGCCCAACAACAAGCAAATCGGACAACGAATCGGCCCGGGGACACCGTCTACTTGGACGCGTCGGCATCGTCCCGGCCCCTGTACGGCCCCTGGGTCTCGACATCGCCCTTCAGAGCAGTCGCCCGGACGGCGAGCGACAACCTCGATCATCTATTCCGCCGCAGGCCAGAGAGGTGCAGCTACCCCGAGCGCCACTCGAATCGAAACCCACCGAGCAGCGGATCCAGTCCGCTCAGGCGAAGTTGACGCTCCACCACCCAAAAACAAACGTTTCCACAGGTCAGCGACCTGCACAGGTGGGGCGGGTGGGACTCCAACCCACGGCCGACGGATTATGAGTCCGCCAGGGATCTTGGCGGCCCTTGTCGGTCCATGCTCATTTTGGCCGTTTTCCCAGGCCAGACGTGCCGATCAGTGTCAGTCCTGTGTGGTGCTTGTCGATGTGTTCCTGCCCTTGTGGCCCCTCAATGGCCCCTGGGAGTCGATGGGTTGGACGTCTTCGACAGCCCCGGCCGCGTTCGCCAGGCCGCGCGGGATGCGGTGCGGGCCCGGGCGACACAGTGCGTGAGCGAATCGGTGTTTCCGGCGTGAGGCGTCAGGAGTCGAGCGAAGTCCCGGACGAGGGTTGCCAGTTGGGTCATCTCGAGGCATGCAGCGGTGAGCTTGGCCCGGAGTTCATGATCTCGGCCTTGAGGTTGTCGGGTCCGGTCAGCAGCATCCGGGCGAACCTGCGCGGGGAGATGTGGCCGCGGTCGGCATCCGCGCGGCCCTGGTTGATGTACTTGTGCAGGAGGTCCAGGCAGTCGGTGAAGCCGAGGGCCTTGACCTCTTCGAAGAGGTGCTCGACGGGGGCGGAAGCATTCTCGGTCCGGTATTTGCGCAGGTGCTCCCCGCAGCGGTCGTGGTTGTCCCCGCCTGACGCGCTCAGTTCCCGCTCGCGCCCACCGCGTTGGCGGACCTCCGGGTGAGGATCTCTCCCACCTGGTCGATCACAGCCCGCGAGGCGTCGTTGAGGCAGGCATAGCCGTCCTGTGTCTCGCCCCCGTCGTCGGCCCGCGGCCGGACGGCGACCAGTTGCCGGTTCCCTCCTGCCCGTTCGCACCAGTCGTCGACCGGAGAAACCTGACGCACCGTCACATTCGTGTCGGTGTCATCGCTCCGGACGTAGAACACCAGCACCGCGCCCGCGCTGAGAGGGGTCAACGGGGACCGGGAAACCGCACTGAACGAGACGACGGCCCGGTCCTTCGAACGGGCGCCCGCAGGCAGCACCACCTGCCACCCCCGACTCGGCTCCCGGGACAGACCGGCCTGCGGTATGTCGGTGAACCCGGGCGGCGCCCAGGATGCCGGCGGCGCTGCCGTAGTTCGCTCCGGCGGGGAGGAGGGCCAGGCCCGCACCCCCACGCCGACCGCCGCGACGACGACGGCGGCGCTCACCAGCCGGATACGACGACAGCGCCGGTACGCCGTCACCCGCTGCCCGATCTCCTGGATGCGCCGGGGATTCGAGCCCGCCGGAGTGGCCCGGTCCAGCATCACACGCAGCAGTTCCTCTTCCGGCCCCTGTGCCCTCTCTTCTTCCGGGCTTGTCACGGCTGTTCACCTACTTCCAGGAGATGTGACGGCGTGAGGTGGTGGCGCAGTAGCCGAAGTGCTTTGGCGGCCTGGCTCTTGACCGTGCCGGGACGGCAGCCCAGCACCTGGGCGGTCTCCTCGACGCTCAGGTCCTCGAAGTAGCGCAGTACCACCACCGCCCGCTGCCGTGGCGGCAGTTGACGGATCACGGAAGCCAGCGACTGCTCCAGATCGATGTCGGCGAAGACGTCCCGGGCCGGGGAGACATCCGGGAGGTCCCGCGTGGGTGTCTCGCCCCGCCAGCGCCGTCGCCACCAGGTCGCGTAGGTGTTGACCAGCGCGCGGCGCGTGTACGCCTCCGGGTTGTCCCCCGCGATGCGTGACCACTTGGGCCACACCCGGGCCAGAACCGTCTGCAGAAGATCCTCCGCCGCGTGCGCGTCGCCCGTCAGGAGCCATGCGGCCCGGTACAAGCGGTCCCCGCGGGTGGCGACGAAGTCCTCGAATCCCGGCTCGCCGTCCGCCACCGATTGATTCACTCCGTCGCGCCCCCTCGTCGTCCCTGCCGTACCCCGTCAACCACACGGCGTGGCCGAACGGTTGCCTGCTCGGGCGCAGTGAGCTGTCCGGTCGTCGTCAACCTACCGCCGCCGTGAGGGCCTTGGATCCGCCGACGGCCGCTGCCCGCAGGGAGGTGCGGGCCAGGTCGAGGGTGATCGTCGGCCGGTCGGCGGCCCGCTGGGCGAAGCCGCGGTCGGTCCCCGCGATGATCAGGGCGAGTCGGTGTCCTGCCGGGACGACGTGGTCGGTGGCCGCGAGGTCGAGAGTCAGGGTGCAGGGCTTTCCGGGCGTCAGCGCCGCGACCTTGTGGACGTCGGCACAGGTTCCCAGGGCGGCCCAGCCCCGGCTGAAGACGGTGGAGGTGACGTGCGTGGTGTCGGCCGCCGTCTTCTTGTAGCAGGCGCTGTCCGCGGTGGTGCTCGCGCCCCAGCAGGTCCGGCCGGCAAGCGCGGTGATGCCCAGGCCACCGGAGCCGTACTGCCGGATGGTCGCCGGTCCGATGTCGACGAGGACGGCTGACAGGTTTGCGGTGGGGGTCGTCGGGGTGGCTGTGACGGTCAGCTCGGGTGAACCCGTCAGACGCAGCGCCTTGCCGAGCGGCCGGGTGAGGAAGTCGGCCTTGTCCGGGGTCGAGGTGGCGGCCTGCTCGGCCCAGTCGACCTCGCTGTGGCCCTCGTCGTCGGTGAAGGCCGCGGTGCCCGTGCCGGGTGACGTGCCGAGGGTGTCCACGCCTTCTTTCGCGCCCCCGCCGGGGCTCAGCGTCACGGACGTGGCGGTCCTGGGCGGCCAGACGGTGTCCGTGGTCCAGCGGTCGGGGGTGCGCTCCACGTCGGCCATCGGCGCGCGGTCGATTCCGTTGTCGTAGCCGAGCAGTTCGTGGTCGAACCAGCGGTGCAGCGTGTCCACCCACTGCGTGCGACGGTAGTCGAAGGGGTCGACGTGCCCGGTCTGGCTGAGCCAGATCTTCCGGTGGACCCCGGCCTTGGCGAGGGCGTCCCACCACCGGCCGAACTCCTTGGGACGAACGGCGAGGTCCTGCAGACCGTGCACGACGAAGACACTCGCCCTGACCTTGTCCGCGGCGGCCACGTAGTCCCGTTCGCTCCAGATCGGCAACCAGTCACCGGACCTGGCCGCCTGGTCACCCAGCGGCTTGTTCACGGCGGCACAGCGGGCGCCGGTGGCGTCGGTCTCGACCGTGCGGATCAGCGCGCCGGAGGTCGAGGCACTGCCGACCAGTTGGACCCCTTGGGAGAAATAGGCGTCGTACCAGGAAGAGATGGAGCTGATCGGGACGATCGTCTTCAGCCCGCGTACACCCGTGGCGGCGACGCCGTTGGCGACGGAACCGTCCCAGCTCTTGCCGATCATGCCAGTGGCGCCGTCGGTCCAGGTCGCCGTGGCACGCTGGGATCCGGTACGGGTGGTGTAGGCGTGGGCACGTCCGTTCAGCCAGTCGATGACGGCCTTGGCGGACTGCACGTCGATATGTCCACCGGCGTCGGTACAGCCGTCGGAGCGGCCGGTGCCGGGGAGGTCGACGGCGACGAAGGCGTAGCCGCGGGGCACGAAGTAGTTGTCGTAGAACAGCGGCATCCGGACCAGACGGCCCTTGGCGTCGTACGTCTTCTTCTGGTTCTCGTTGCCGCGGCCGCAGCACGAGTAGTAGGGGCTGGCCTCCATGATGACCGGGACCTTGCGGCCCTTCGCCGCGGGCTCGCCCGGACGCACGATGTCGGCGGCGACCCGGTCCTCCTTCCCGTCGCCGTCCGAGTCGAGCCCGGTACCGACCCAGACGCTCTCCCGCACGGCCTTCTGGTACGAGTACACCGCCTTGCTCTCCCCGGACAGACCCGGATCGGCCGTCCCGGCCCCGTCCGGCCCGCTCACCGCCGGAGAGGCCGACCCGTCCGTCTCCGCCGTCGACGGACCTCCCAGGAAATGGACGCCGACCAGCAGCGCGGCGGCCACCGTGGCTGCGATCACCGCCACGGTCAGCGGCGCGCGCGGCCCGCGGCGGCGAGGTGACGCATCAGATCGGTGGGAACGCATGGACGCAGCCTTCGGTCGCTCGGCATTCGGACACAGGGCAGACAACTCCACACGATCGCGGGGCCGGCCTTCATGCCGTCAACAACCTGGGTGCCGTTGGAGGTTGCCCTGTTCCGGAAACTTCTGCCGGCCACCGCTGCTCCAGCCGCGTGCGATACGGCCGGCCCCGTGTCCGGGCGACCGTGCGCGGCAGCGGGGGACTCGCCGCTGCCAGGCCCGCGAAGCCGAACGCCGGGCAGGCGGCGAGGAGCGTGGCGTTCGTGCCGTCGAAGTGCGGGGTGCCGGCGAGGTGGAGCAGACCGTGGGTGCGGCGGCGGTCAGGGACGGACGACGCGGCCACGATGCCCATGACGACGATGGCGAAGCTCGCGCCGGGCACGGCGAGCGTCACGAGAAACAGAAACCTCATGAGTCATCCACCCCGGTGTTCCACGGACGCCACGAGCGGCCAACTCGACCGGGCCGAGGTCGTCCTACTCGCGCCGCGCAACCAGCAAATGGGACCACGCATCGGCCCGGCGGCACTGTCGGCCTGGACACCGCTACGTCACCCCGGCCCCTGTCCGGCCCCTGGATCTTGGTATCGAGCCTCAGGGCAACGGCCCGGACGTCGAGCGACAACCTCGATGGCCTACTCCGCCGCAGGTCAGACGGGTTAAAACTCCCCGGGCGCCGTCGGACTCCAAACTCACGAGCAGCGGATTGAGTCCGTTCGGCGGGAGTTGCCGTCGCCCTCGGGCTGCGCACCCGACGGGTGACGCCGTCCGGGCGTCGCCGTTCTCGATGGTGGACCGTCAGGGCGCGGGCGGTCTCACGGTCGGCGAAATCTCCTGCCCTCGGGGCAGGAGAGGGCGTCAAGAGATCTTGCCGGCGATCAGGTCGGACAGCTCCGTGGAACGCGTGCGGAGCTGTTCGCCGTAGCGGGTGATCACCCGTGGCGGCATCCGGAAGGAGGGGCCGACGACGCTGAGTGCCGCGACGATGGTGCCGCTGGCGTCGCGGACCGGTGCCGCGACGGCGGTGGCACCCTCGGTCGCGATCGCCTTGGCGACCGCGACCCCCTGTTCGTCGACCTGTCCCATCAGTGCCGCACCGGCCGCTGTTCCCGCCATGGGCAGGCTGCGCCCGGTCCAGTTGACGTGACGGATCGCCTGCGGGCTGGGTACCTGGCGGAGGTATACCAGTGTCTGGGCGGCGCCCTGGACGCTGAGGTAGCTCGATTCCTGGGTGTCGTCGGTCAGGGCGCGCAGCACCGGCCCCGACAGCTCCACGATGTCCGTCTCCGGCGCTGCGGGGACGGCCCTTTGCAGGGAGGCGAACCGATGGCCCGTCGTGTACGTCCCGGACTCGTCCCGATCCAGGTATCCCCAGTGCACGAGAGCCCGGCCCAGCCGCATGGTGGTGCTGGGCGACATGTCGAGAACGCGGGCCAGCGCGGTCAGTGTCTGCGGCCCCCGCTCGGCGACGCAGGTCAGCAGCATCAGCGCGCGGTGGACGGACCGGGGGCCGTCGGCCCCCGGCTCGGGGTCGGTCAGTGACATGGAAGGACCTGGGTTTCCGTGTTCGCGTACCAGGAGCGGTGGCACGGGCTCGCCCGGTACGTCGGCGTGGCCCTTCTGCGGGCTCATGCTATAGCGCAGGTGAGGCCTGGGTCGCCGGGGTCGTGCGGGGCAGTCGGCGCCCCGCTTCGGCGACGAGCCAACCGTCGGCGTACACCCGGTCGGCCATGTTCGTGCCGAACCGGTGGACGACTTCGCCGTGGCTGCGGACGGACCAGATGACGAAGTCCGCCGACTTGCCGGGGGCGAGGCTGCCCCGGGTGTCCTGCACGCCCAGGGCCGCGGCGGCGTTGAGGGTCGCCATGTGCCAGACCTGGGAGTACGACCAGCGGTAGAGGCGCGCGGCGAGTTGCATGACCATCTGCATCGACAGCGACGGAGCCGTACCCGGGTTGTAGTCCGTGGACAGGGCGAGTGCCGCGCCGGAGCGCAGGACACGGTCCGCCCAGGCGGCCAGGTCCTTGGGGGGCCGCCCGCCCGGCACGAGTGATGCGGTCATGTCGAGGAGGTGGAAGTTGGCGCCCGGGAAGACGACCCCGACGGTCTCGCTCGCGGCCAGCGCGTCGAGCGCCGCGTCGGATGCCTGGTCGAGGTGGTCGACCGACACGGCACCGAATTCGACGGCGAGTTGTGTGCCGCCGACGTCGCCGGTCTGGTCGGCGTGGAACTTCAGGGACAGCCCCAGGTCCCGGGCCGCCGCGGCGATGTGCCGGCTCTCCTGCTGGGTGAAGGACACCGGATCGCAGGCGATGTCGCAGAAGTCGGCGGTGTGCGCGATACGCGGCAGGGTGTCCACGACGGAGCGGATGTACTCGGCGCGTCGGCCGAGGTGGTCGGCCGGAACGGTGTGCGCCCCGAGGTAGGTCGCCAGTACGCGGACGGGGTGGGCGAGCGACCTCGTCAGATCGAGCAGCCGTATCTCCTCGTCGGGGCTCAGGCCGTATCCGGTCTTCGCCTCCAGCACGGTGGTGCCGTGTGCCAGCGCCTCGTCGAGGTCAGCGAGGGCGCGTGCGGTGAGTTCGGTGTCCGATGCGGCGCGGGTGGCGGCGATCGTGGTGCGGATTCCCGCGTCGATGCCCGGTACGGCCCGCTCCAGGACCTTGCCCTGCCACTCGTCGTGGCGGGAGCCGCCGTAGAGCAGATGGGTGTGCGGGTCGACGAAGGCGGGGGAGACGAGGCGGTCGTGCGCGTCGATGACCTCGTCGGCCTCGAACCGGTCGAGGAGTTCCGCGGTTTCACCGGTCGCGACGACGCGGCCGGCGTCGACGGCGAGGGCCCCGTCGGGAACGACCACGAGCTGGTCGAGTTGTGGGCCGCGTGCGGGGCGGTCGAGTCCGGCTGACGGCGTGACGAGCTCGGAGGCGTGCACGACGAGCGTGTTAATGCGGCGTTTCATCCATGTACCGATCTATTTGTTCCGGCATTCAACCGTCGCCGATCTTTTCATCTGATGGTAGCTTCAATTTTCACAGTATGACTGACGATGGGGTGTGGGCAATGGGATCTGGATCGCCGGCGGAGCGGAGCACGGCAGGGCCTGGGGCATTCGAACTGCACCCGGCAGCCTCCCCGCTCCTGGGTGCGGACGGTCTGCGTGACCTCGACGACCTGCGTGCGGCGTTCGCCGTCATCGGGGTGCCCTACGGCTCCCCCTACCGCATGGAGAACGTCCACTCCGGCGCGGCCGACGCACCGCGCGTCTTCCGCGAGCGGGCCAACGCGCGCTTCGGCTCGCACAGTGACCGCTGGGACTTCGACCTGGGCGGCACGCTGTTCGGCGAGACCGGGCTGGGCATGGCCGACGTGGGCGACGTCGTCGGAAACCCGCGCGACCTTCCGGGCACCGCCGCGGCGGCGACCGAGGCGATGCGCGCGATCGTGGATGGGGGCGCGGCGCCGATCGTCCTCGGCGGCGACGACTCCGTGCCGATCCTGTGCGCCCGCGCGTTCGCCGCCGAGCGTCCCGTGATCAACGTCCTGCAGATCGACGCGCACATCGACTTCCGGGACGAGGTCGACGGCATCCGCGACGGATACTCCAGCCCCGTCCGGCGGATGTCCGAGATGCCGTGGGTCGGGCAGATCGTGCAGGTCGGCGCGCGCGGAACGGGCAGCGCGCGCCCCGAGGACGTGACGGCGGCGCTGGCCGCGGGCAACGTCATCGTTCCCGCCGAACAGGTGCACAGCCAGGGAATCGGCACGGTGACGGCGGCCATGCGCGACGACCTGCCGTGGTTCGTGACGCTCGACGTGGACGGGCTCGACCCGACCATCGCCCCGGGCACCAGCTGCCCGCTGCCGGGCGGCCTGGACTTCCGGCAGGCGAACGCCCTGTTCACCGCGGTCGGACGGGACTTCGACTTCGCCGGTATCGACATCGTCGAGCACTTCCCCGGTCTCGACGTGGGGGGCACCACCTCGCTGACGCTGACCCGGCTGCTGGTCGTGCTCATCGGCCACGCCGCCCGGCGCCGCGCGACGCGCGTCCCCGAACACGTAGTCGCTGTCGCCTAGTTGCTAGTTGCTGTCGCCCAGTTCCCGCCGAGCAGATCTCCTCGCGCGGATCTCCCCACGAAGAGAGGAAGCCTCCCCATGGCCGAACTACCCCCGCCCGACCTCACCAGGCGGATCCGCCTGGCCCGCCGGACGAAGGGCGTGACCTGGACCGAACTCGCCGAGCGGATCGGCCGGCCGCCGGTGTGGACCGTAGCCGCGCTGTTCGGTCAGCACGCGCTGAGCGCCACCGAGGCGGACACGGTCGCGGAAGCGCTCGGGCTCTCCGCCGATGACGCCCTGGAACTCCAACTCCAGCCCTACCGGGGCACGTTGGACGGCGGAGCACCGTCCGACCCCACGCTCTACCGCTTCTACGAGGCGCTCTCGGTCTACGGCCCGGCGATCAAGGAACTCATCCATGAGGAGTTCGGCGACGGGATCATGAGCGCCATCAACTTCACCCTCTCCGTCGAGCGCCGCCCCGACCCCGACGGCGATCGCGTCGTGGTCACGCTCGACGGCAAGTTCCTCGACTACCGCTGGTAGCCGACATCCCCCGAGAAAAGGATCAGCACATGCCCGCGAACCCCGTGATGCAGAAGGCCGCCCTGCTCGACCTCGAACCGGACGTACACGGCCTGATCAGCAAGAAGACCGCACAACTCGACGGCGTGGCGGTGACGGAGGTCACCTTCGGCGTCGGCGCGAAGTGGTCGAACGACCTGAAGGAGTACGCGGCGACCGACCTCTGCGAACTCCCGCACGTCGCGCTCGTCACCGGCGGCACCCTGGCCGTCCGGATGCTCGACGGCGCCTACGAGGAGTTCTCGGCGGGCGACGTCATGATGCTGCCGCCGCAGCACGACGCCTGGAGCGTCGGTGACACCGCGTGCACCTTCATCGAGTTCTCGGTCGGAAACGACTACTACGCCGCCTGACCGCTACCCAGCAGGGGGCGTCGGGCCTCCCCTTGCCGGCCGCGAGAGCGAAAGGAAAGCGGATGGGTGCCGAATCAGAACGCGAATTCCTTCCCCACTCCTCACACTGGGGCTCGTTCCGGGCGCGCGGCACCGCGGCCGGGGGTATCGAGGTCCGCGCACACGAACTCGATCCCGAACCGTACGACCTCATCCACAACGTCACGGACGCCCTCAGGCATCCGACCCGGATCGACCGGCCCTACGTCCGCCGCGGCTGGCTCGACGGGAACCGCACCGCGCGACGCGGGCGCGACTCCTTCGTCCCGGTCAGCTGGGAGCGTGCCACCCGGCTCGTCGCCGACGAACTCAGCCGCGTCTACGGCGAGTTCGGCGCGGAGGCGGTCTTCGGCGGCTCCTACGGCTGGGCCAGCGCGGGCCGGTTCCATCACGCGCAGTCGCAGGTGCACCGGTTCCTGAACCTCTACGGCGGCTACGTCCGCGGGGTGACCAACTACTCGCTCGGCGCCGCCCTGGTCGTCGTGCCGCATGTCGTCGGCGCGAACGGCTCCATGCTGCAGTCGAGTTCCACCTGGTCGGACCTGGTCGGCAACTGCGAACTGTTCGTCGGCTTCGGCGGCATCGCGACGAAGAACGCGGCGGTGAACGCCGGCGGACCCGTGCGCCACGTGGCCCGCCAGGCCGTGCGCGACCTGCACGAGGCCGGCTGTCGGCTCGTGAACGTCGGGCCGCTCCGCTCCGACCTCGCGGACGCGCCGGCACAGTGGATCGCCTGCCGCCCCGGCACCGACGTGGCGCTCATGCTCGCGCTCGCCCACCGGCTCATCGTCACCGGACGCGCGGACATGGGCTTCCTCGACCGGTACACGGTCGGCTACGACCGTCTCCGCGACTACGTCATGGGCGTCTCGGACGGCTGTGCGAAGAGCCCGGAGTGGGCCGCCGGGATCTGTGACGTGCCGGCCGAGGACATCCGTGAGCTGGCGGACGCGATGGCGGCGAAGCGGACGTTCATCTCCGTGGCGCCCGCGCTCCAGCGTGCCGAGCACGGGGAGCAGCCCGTCTGGATGGGGATCGCGCTCGCGGCGATGCTGGGCGGGATCGGGGTGCCGGGGGCGGGTTTCTCCATCGGCCACGGCTCGATGGGCAACTACGGCAACCAGCCCAACCAGTTGCGCAATCCGCCGCTGCCGCAAGGACGCAACGGGTGCGAGGCGTTCATCCCGGTCGCCCGCATCGCGGACATGCTGCTGCACCCCGGCGAGGAGTTCGACTTCGACGGCGGGCGGCACACCTACCCCACGGTCCGGCTCGTGTACTGGGCCGGTGGGAACCCCTTCCATCACCACCAGGACCTCTTCCGCCTGCACGAGGCCTTTCAGCGCCCGGAGACCGTCGTCGTCCACGAGCCGTTCTGGACCTCGACGGCGCGGCACGCGGACATCGTGCTGCCGGTCACGATGACGGTCGAACGCGAGGACATCGCGGCGGCGTCGAACGAGCCGGCGATGATCGCCATGAGGCAGATCGTGCCGCCGTACGCTCAGGCCCGCGACGACCACCTGATCTTCGCCGACATCGCCGCACACCACGGCCTCGCGGAACGCTTCACGGAAGGCCGCTCGCCCCGGCAGTGGCTTGAGACGCTCTACGAGGAGTGGCGGACCCGGGCGCGGGCGACGGCGCCGGAGACACCGCCGTTCGCGGCGTTCTGGGAGCGGGGCAGCACGGCGATCCCGCTCGATCAGGCGGCGCACAGCTGGCTCGACTGGTACCGCGCCGACCCCGAGAGCCGCCCGCTCGGCACCCCCAGCGGGCGGATCGAGCTGTACTCGGAGACGGTCGCCGGGTTCGGGTACGACGACTGCCCCGGCCACCCTGTCTGGCTGGAGCCGAAGGAGTGGACCGGCTCGCCGCTGGCCCGCGACCATCCGTTCGCGCTCGTGGCCAACCAGCCGTCCGGCAAGCTCCACAGCCAACTCGACATGGGATCGGCGAGCATGGCGACGAAACAGCGGGGGCGTGAGTCGCTGCTGATGAACCCGGCCGACGCGGCCCGGCTCGGGCTGGCGGCGGGTGACGCGGTGCGCGTCAGCTCCCGCCGAGGCGCGTCGTTCCTCGCCGTGGCCGCCCTCTCGTCCGGCGTGCGTCAGGGCGTCGTGCGGGTGCCGACCGGTGCGTGGTTCGATCCGGACTTCGACGAGCGGTTGTGCGTGAGCGGCAACCCGAACGCCGTGACCCGTGATGTCGGGACGTCCAGGCTCGGGCAGGGCTCGACGGGGCAGCTCTGTCTTGTCGCCGTGGAGCCGTGGCACGGGCCACTGCCCCCGCTGACCGTGCGGATGCCTCCGGCGATCGTGCCGTCCTGAAGCGGCTTCGGTCGCATCGTTTCAAGCGGGTTTCTTCTCGTTTCACGCAGATTCGTTTTCTTTGCGGCGGTTTATTACCCATCGTCCATGTGTTTCACTCTGCAGCATGAGCCATTTTCACCAGACGTAAAATGAGGGTTGAAGGTCACGACATGATCGAATTCGACGACGTCTCGAAGACGTATCCCAACGGGGCACGGGCCATCGAGAAGCTCTCGCTCACCGCCCAGACGGGGAAACTCACCGTCCTCGTCGGCCCGTCCGGGTGCGGCAAGACGACCTCGCTGCGCATGGTGAACCGCCTCATCCGGCCCTCGTCCGGCACGATCAGGCTGAACGGCGACGACGCCGCCCGGCTGGACGAGACCGAACTGCGCCGCCGCGTCGGGTACGTCATCCAGCACGTGGGCCTGTTCCCGCACCGCACCGTCGAGCACAACGTCGCGGTCACGGCACGCCTCACGGGCAAACCCCGCCGACAGGCCGTCGAGGTCGCGCGCGAACTGCTGGAGCGGGTGGGACTGGGCTCCGAGTTCTTCCGCCGGTACCCCTGGCAGCTGTCCGGCGGGCAGCAGCAGCGGGTCGGCGTCGCACGGGCGCTCGCGGCCGAGTCCGAGTTCATGCTCATGGACGAACCGTTCAGCGCGGTCGACCCCGTCGTGCGATCCCAGCTGCAGGACGAGTTCCTGCGCCTTCAGCGCGAGTTCGGCAAGACGATCGTCATGGTCACCCACGACGTGGACGAGGCGCTGCGCCTCGGCGACCGCATCGCCGTGTTCCGCGAGGGCGGGCACATCGCCCAGTTCGACACGCCCGAGGTGCTGCTCACCGCCCCGAAGGACGACTTCGTGGCCACGTTCCTGGGCAGCGAGCGTGGCTATCGCTCTCTCGCCTTCCGCTCCGGTGTGCGCGTGCGGCCTGCGCCGGTTCCCACGGTGACCCTGGACGAACGGTCCGGTCCGTCCGGTCCCGCGAGCGACGAATGGCGCCTGGCGGTCGGCGGGTCCGGCCGTCCGATCGGCTGGCTGCCGCCGTTCGAGCCGGTCGAGCGCGAGCGCCTGCTGCCCTGCGGCGCGACGGCCGGACCGGACGCCTCGCTGCGGGATCTGCTGAACGCGGCCCTCAGCTCGCCGAGTTCGGCCGGCCTCGTGCTCGACGACGACGGAGGCGTGGCCGGGGTCGTGCCGATCGACGCGGTGCTCCCCGAGATCGCGGCCGGCACCCGCGCGACCTCGCCGAACGAGGGGGCGCCATGCTGACCTGGGTCCGGCAACAGTCCTCGTACATCGGCGATCTCACGGTCTCGCACCTCTACCTGTCGGTCGTGCCGATCCTGATCGCGCTCGCCATCTCCCTTCCCGTCGGTGCGCTGATCCACCGCTCGCGCCGCTGGAAGGCGGTCGTCCTCGGCGTCAGCGGAATCCTCTTCACGATCCCGTCCCTCACGATCTTCACCGTACTGCCGACGATCATCGGCACCCGGATCCTCGACCCGCTGAACGTCGTGATCGCGCTGGTCATCTACAGCACCTCCCTCCTGATCCGGACCGTGGTCGACGGTCTGGACTCCGTCCCGCCCGAGACCGAACAGGCCGCCGTCGCCATCGGCTACCGGCCCGCCGCCAGGCTCCTGCTGGTCCAGTTCCCGGTGGCCGTACCGGTCATCGCGGCCGGCCTCAGGGTCGCGGTCGTCACCAACGTGAGCATCGTGTCGGTGGCCTCGCTGATCGGGGTCCCGCAACTCGGCCAGCTCTTCACCCAGGGAGCCCAGCAGCTCTACCTCGACCCCGTCGTCGTCGGCGTCGTACTGAGCATCGCGCTCGCCGCCGTACTCGACGTGCTCGTCCTCGTGGCCGGCCGGGTCCTGACCCCCTGGCGCCCGCCGAGCCGAGTGAGGCACTCATGAACTGGCTGTTCGATCCCCACAACTGGTCCGGCAGCGACGGAGTCCCCGTACGCGTCGCCGAGCACCTCCGGTACTCCCTGACGGCCGTCGCGATCGGCCTGGTGATCGCCCTGCCGCTCGGCCTGGCCGTCGGACACACCGGCCGCGGCAAGCGCGCGGTCGTCTCCTGCGCCAACGCGCTGCGGGCGCTGCCCACGCTGGGCATCGTCGTGCTGCTCGTCATCCTGCTCGCGCCGCACCTGCACTCGAACCTGGCCTTCTCCCTGCCCTCCACCGTGGCGCTGGTCCTGCTCGCCGTGCCGCCGATCCTCGCCAACGTCGTCGCGGGCATCGACGCGATCGACCGCAACGTCCTCGACGCCGCCCGCGGCGTCGGGCTCGGCCCGCTCTCCATCGCCCTCGGCATCGAACTGCCGTGCGCGCTCCCGCTCGTCCTGGCGGGCGTACGGATCGCGTTCCTCCAGGTCATCTCGGGCGCGGCCATCGCGGCCTACGTCTCCCTCGGCGGTCTGGGACGCCTGATCATCGACGGCCAGGCGCAGCAGAACATCCCCGAGATGGTCTCCGGCGGCGTCCTGATCGCCGCGCTCGTCGTCGTGGTCGACGCACTGTTCGCCGCCCTGACGGCCTTCCTGGTCTCGCCGGGACTGTCGCGCAGGACCGGACGGCCCGTCATCCCCTTCCGCCCCGCCTCCCGGACCCGCACCACCCCTCCCCGTACCACCTCACCCCTTGGAGAAGGCAATGCGTAGACGTTCTTTCATCACCGTCCTGGCCGCGGCGGCCACCACGCCCTTCGCGCTCGCGGGCTGCTCGTCGGCCGACGCGACGGCGAGCTCGGGCTCCTCGTCAGGCGTGACCATCGGCTCCGCCAACTTCTCCGAGAGCCAGCTCGTCGCGGAGATCTACGCCCTGAAGCTGGAGGAGGCGGGCGTCAAGGTCACCCGAAAGTTCAACATCGGCAGCCGTGAGACGTACATACCGGCGCTGAAGGACGGCTCGATCGACATCATCCCCGACTACCAGGGCGCCCTGCTCACCTACCTGGCCCCCTCCGTCGGCCACATCAAGGCAAGCGCCCTGACCGCCACTCTCCTGTCCGAACTCCCCAAGACCGTCACCATGCTCAAGGCGTCTCCGGCGCAGGACGTCAATGTGCTCGCCGTCCGCAAGGACACCGCCAAGAAGTACAGTCTGACCACCATCAGCTCCCTCGCCCCGCACGCCGCCGAGCTGAGCGAGGGCAGCGGACCCGAGTGGAAGACCCGGTACGAAGGCGTAGTCGGTCTCAAGAGCGTGTACGGGATCACGTTCAAGTCCTTCGTCCCCCTGGACTCGGCGGGACCGCTGACGCTCGCGGCCCTGAAGAACGGGCGGATCGACGTCGCCCCTCTCAACTCGACGGACCCCGCCCTGAAGTCCCTCACGGTCCTGGAGGACGACAAGGGGCTCTTCCTGCCGCAGAACATCGCGCCGCTCGTGCGGACCTCCGCGGACAACCCGAAGATCGACACAGCCCTGAACACGGTCTCGGCGAAGCTCACGACCAACGACCTGATCGACATGAACGACAAGGTCAGCAACGATCACCAGGGCATCGCCGCGGTGGCGAAGGCATGGCTGAAGTCCAGCGGTCTCTGACGCCGGAAGAGCCCGCGCCTCCCAGCCCGCGGACATGCTCTCCCACCTCCTGACGAGCGAGACGAAAGGCAGCGACACGAAAGGCATGGAGGAGATGAACGAGACCATCACGATCGGCGCAACGCCACTGAGCCACCAGGCGATCGTCTCGATCGCCGCCGGCGCCACCGTCGACGTGGACCGTGCCGCACTCGCGCGCTGTGCGGCCACGTACACCGCCGTCGAGGAGACACACCGCGGCGGAGCCCCGATCTACGGACTGACCACCGGCGTCGGCGACCTGTACAAGGAGTCCGTGGAGGGGCCCGTGGGCGGCGCCGCGCACGCCGACACCCAACTGGCGATGCTCCGCGGGCACGCGACCGGTGTCGGCGCACCGTACGACGACGACGTCGTACGAGCCGTCATGGCCTGCGTCGCCACCGCACTGGCGCAGGGGCGCAGCGCCGTCCGCGCCACCCTCGTCGAACGGCTCGCGGCGATGCTGAACAGGGGCGTCACCCCGCTCGTGCCCGCTCAGGGTTCGGTGGGCTACCTCACCGCGCCCTCGCACATCGCACTGGTCGCGTTCGGGGGCGGCCGGGCCCGGTACGACGGGACCGTACTGCCCGGCGGCGAGGCGATGCGGCGGGCCGGGATCGCCACCGACGGCCCGGTCCTCCGCGAGGGCCACGCGATGATCAGCGGCACCTACGAGATCACGGCCCTCGCCGCCCTCGCCCTGGACCGTACGGCGAAGGTCCTCGACGCGGCGGACGTGACCGCCGCCATGTGCCTCGAAGCACTGCGCGGCAACACGCGCGGCTGGGAACCCCCTGTACAGCGACTGCGCCCCCAGCCGGGGCAGGTGCGCACCGCGGCCCGCCTCATGTCACTCCTGGAGGGCAGCGAGCCGATCGCCGCCAACCGCCACCACCGCCTGCAGGACGCCCTCAGCCTCCGCTGCGTACCCCAGGTGCACGGCGCCGCACGAGACACGTTCGACTTCGTCGGACGCACGGTGGCGATCGAGATCAACGCCGTGACGGACAACCCTGCCTTCGTCCTGCGGGACGACGGCCTGGTCGAGGTGCTGGCGAACGGGAACGGCCACGGCGCCGCGTGCGGCCAGGCGCTCGACTACCTCGCGATCTCCGTCGCCACGGTCGCGAACATGTCCCACGCCCGGCTGGACCGCCTCAACAACGCGTCTCTCAGCGGGCTGCCGCCGTTCCTCTCCCGGCGCGGCGGCGCCGAGTCCGGCCTGATGGTGCTCCCCGTGACCGCCGCGGCCCTGCTGGGGGAGATCCGGCAGCTGGCCGGACCGTCCTCCGTGCACTCGATGGTGTCCGTGGCGGGCCAGGAGGACCACATCAGCCAGGGCGTGAACGCGGGCAGAAAGCTCCTGGCGCTGCTGGACCGCGCCGCCTCGGTGGTCGCGATCGAACTGCTGTGCGCGGCCCAGGCACTCGACTTCCGCCTGCCCACCGTCCTCGGCCACGGCACCGGCCTCGCCCACCGGGCACTCCGCTCGACCGTCGAGCCGTACGAATCGCAGACCGACCTCGGCGATCAGATCGAGGCGGCGAGACGGCTCGTACTGACCGGCACACTCGGCACGGACACCCCGCGCACCCTCGCGGAGGCCCTCCGGTGAGCGACGACCGGACGACCCCCGGCACCCAGCCGACACCCTGACCCATCGGCCCACCCCCGCCCCGACCCGCGCTGGAGAAGACGAACACCATGCCCCGAGGAATCACCGCAGCCCGCGGCCCCGAACTCCGCTGCAAGGGCTGGCGTCAGGAGACCATCCTCCGCCTGCTGGAGAACAACCTGGAGAACGCCTCCCACCCCGAGGACCTCGTCATCTACGGCGGGAACATGAAGGCCGCCCGCGACTGGGACGCCTTCGACGCCATCGTGCGGACCCTCAAGGAACTGGAGACCGACGAGACACTGGTCGTCCAGTCCGGAAAGCCCGTCGGTGTCTTCCGCACCTCCGACGACACACCGCTCGTCATCATCGTCAACGGCGTGGCGACGGGCAGCACCGAGGCGGAGACGCGGGAACTCTTCGACAAGGAACTGCTGATGGTGGACGGCATGACCGCCGGCGCCTGGCAGTACATCGGCAGCCAGGGCATCATCCAGGGCACCTACGAGTCGTTCATGCAGGCCGCACGGCACGGGCTCGGCGGCTCCCTGAGGGGGCGGACCATCCTCACCACCGGCGCCGGGGGCATGGGCGGCGCACAGCCCCTCGCGGGCAAGCTGGCCGGTGCCTCGATCCTCGTCGTGGACGCGGAAGCGAGCCACCTCCGGCGCCGCATCGACGAGGGCTACCTCGACCGGATGACGGACGACATCGGCTCCGGCGTCGACGACTGGCTCGCGGCGGCCGCCGACGGCCGTGCCGCGTCCTTCGGCATCGCGGCGAACATCACCGAGGTGCTGCGCGCCCTCGCGGCCCGTGGCGTCGTCCCCGACGTGGTGACGGACCAGACCACGACGGACCCGCTGCACGGATACCTCCCCGAAGGGCTCGACGAGGCCGGCGCGAAGAACCTGTTCCGCACCGACCCCGACGAACTGCTACGACGCTCGAACGCGACGCTCGCCGAACACGTACGCGGGCTGCTCGACCTCCAGCGCAAGGGCGCGATCGTCTTCGAATACGGCAACGACCTGCGCAAGCAGGCCGTCGAGACCGGCGTCGACGACGCGTTCGAGATCGGCGGGTTCATCGACATGTTCATCCGCCCCCTGTTCTGCCAGGGGATCGGACCGTTCCGGATCATCGCGATCCAGGGTGACCCCGAGACGATCCACGCGATCGACGCCATGCTGCTGCGCGAGTTCGCCGACGTGCCCCGGGTCGTCGACTGGCTGGGGCGGGCCAAGGAGATCGCCTTCACCGGGCTGCCCGCCCGCGTGTGCTGGCTCGGCCACACCGAGCGCACCCGCGCGGCACTCGCCGTCAACGACATGATCGCGCGCGGCGAGATCACCGGTCCGGTCGCGTTCAGCCGCGACCACCTCGACGCCGGCAGCGTGACCGCCCGCTACCGCGAGACCGAGAACATGCTGGACGGCAGCGACTGCGTCGGCGACTGGCCGCTGCTCAACGCGATCCTGAACGGAATCGCCGGAGCGGACCTCACGTCGGTCATCGGCTGGGGGCTGAAGGGCCTGAACTCCGGACCGACCACCATCGCCGACGGCACGCCGCAGGCCGCGTCCCGGCTGCGGCGCGTGATGGACGCCGACACCGGGCTCGGCGTCATCCGGCAGGCGGACGCCGGCTACCCGACAGCCGTCGAGACGCGGGAGGCGTTCGGGCTCGGCATCAGGGGTTGACACGGCGTCGGGCGTGCCGAGGCTTTCCCGCGGCAGGGCTACGACGCTGTGGGGGGCGCCAGATTCGGCACGGGCAGCCGGGTCCTGGCCGGCGCGCATGCAACCCATTCCCAATCCGCCACCTTGGCCTACGAGTTCGCCTGGCGCTCATACGCCTGGTCGGGTGTGTCAATTCAACGGCTGATCTTGGTTGTCGGGTCACGTGGTCGCCTCTGCGGTGACGTTGTTCCAGTGCCGGTGGCTGGCAGTGGCGCGGTGTTGGTGGCGGCGCCGGGCGGACCAGTGCGGGATGTGGTTGAGGTCGCGACGGGGCATCGGGATGACGGTGGCTCGGAGGACGGCGAGGAGTTCGCGCGGGCCGGCCGGGACGAGGTCGATGCCTGCGGGGCAGGTGGCGCGGGCACGGTTGACGGTCAGGACCGCGGCGGCCAGGAGGCTGATCAGGCTCCGGCGCATCCACGAGTTCCAGCAAGGTCACCTGGCCCTGGTCGAGGCCAGTGGTCCCCTTCGCGCGCTGGAAGTCCTCTTCGATCTTCCATCTGGTGCAGATGATGTCCACGAGGTGGCGATGCCGACAGTCGAACTTGCCAAAATGACTGCACGTCCTTGCAGGTCAGAGTTGCGTTGGCCGGCTCGGCCCAATCTGTCAACGAACCCACGAGCAGCGGATTCAGTCCGTCCAGGCAAAGTTGACGCTCCAACACCCAGAAATGAACGTTTCCGCAGGTCAGAAGCCTGCACAGGTGGGGCGGATGGGACTCGAACCCACGGCCGACGGATTAATGGGTCCGTCAGGGATCTTGGCGGCCCTTGCCGATCAACGCTCATTCTTGGCCCCTCAATGGCCCCTGGGAGTCGATGAGTTGGACATCTTCGACAGCACTAGCCGCGTCCGGCCAGTTCAGCCAAGGAGTCAGAACCCTCACACAGCGGATTCCCCTTCCAACGCACAGAGGCTCCGCACCTCTACTCACGTCTACTCGGGGCGGAGCCTCTGCAGTTGGAGAACGGGCGGGCTGCGGCTTCGGGCGCACGGCGCCGCCGGGGGCTCCTCCAGCCGCGTGCCGGCCAAAGCATTCGGAGCGTTTACTCCCTTTTTTGGGCATCTCTTGAAGACAGGGCCGTGGGGTCCGAGGAGAAGGTGTCCACAAACGAGTGCAAACCCCAGCCCCTCAATGACCCCTGGGGATCGATGAGTTGGATGCTCACTACAGAAGCAGCCGCGTCCGCGCAGTTCAGCCAGGGGATAGAGCCCCCACACAGCAGATTCCTCTTCCCCGCCAACTGGTCACACGCAGAGGACGCGCGTATCGTGCGCGGATCCGACCTCCGTCGCGCATAGTCCACCGGCCCGGCGGGCCTTCTCTGCCAGCCGTCATTCCTTCGGTGAGTAGGGGACCAGCTGGTCGTGGACGTGTGGAGGCATGACGCGCGTGTGCTCGGCGAGAGTGTCGAGGAACGCTGTGGTCAGTGGGTCCGGACGGGACCGGGTGTAGGCGGTCAGGGTGCGGCGTACTGGCGGGTCGGGGCGGAGCAGGCGGCCGGCGAAGTGGGGCGGGATGACGTTGGCGGGGACCAGCGCGGGGCCGAGGCCGGCAGCGGCGAGCAGGGGTGCGGCGGCGGTCTGCTCAGTGCGTACCGCCGTATGCGGGCGGAATCCGGCCGCAGCGCAGGTCCGGTCGAGGATCTCGGCGAGGCCGTTTCCTGCGGCGTAGTGCACCCAGCTGCGGTCGGCGAGGGTCTTGAGCCGTACGAGGGTCGCGCCCTGCCCGGCGGCCGGGTCGTCGGCGGAAACGACCACGACGAACTCCTCGGTGCCCAGCTCGCGTAGGAGACCGTCCCAGCTCGGCGGTCGTGGACCGACCGCGAGGTCGGCGTGTCCGGCGGTCATCGTGTCGTGGAGTTCCGTGGCGTGCCGGTGCTCCAGCAGGCGTACCTGGATCTGGGGGTGGGTCTTGTGCCAGACGTTCAGGACCGGCGGGAGGACGCCGAGGGCGACCGAGTAAACGGCCGCAAGCTGGAGCTCGCCGGCTTCCAGCTCGGCAGCACGACGGGCCGCGGAACGGGCCCGGCCCGCGTCAGCGAGGGCGGCGCGGGCGTGAGGCAGCATCGCGCGGCCCATCGGGGTCAGCCGGACCGAGCGCGGGAGGCGTTCGAGGAGGGGGCCTCCGGTGTCCCGTTCCAGGGCGCGGACCTGGTGGGAGAGAGCGGGCTGGGAGACATGCAGCAGCTCGGCGGCGCGGGTGAAGGACCCGGTGTCCACGACGGTCACCAGGTATTCCAGCTGTCTCAGCGTTGCCATACATCTAGTTTATGACAGCCGTAGAAAGCATGTCTTGGACGCATCAATTGGGCATGGCGCAAAGTCGATGTGACAGAGCCGTACGCACCGGAGTGCGGTGTGAATGAAGAGGTGCCTCCATGTCTGATTCCCCTCCCCGCCACGTTTCCCCGGCTCTCGAAGGCCGGCGCATCGTCGTCCTCGGCGCCGGCTCCCGCATGGGCCGGATCCTGGCCTCGCGGGCGTCGGCCGCCGGGGCCGACCTGATCCTCGCGGGCCCGGACACCGGCAAGCTCAAAGTGACGGCCGACGAGTTGCCAGGAGCAGCCAGGGTGCTGGCGCTCGATCTCGCGGACGAGGACTCGATCGCCGCGTTCGCGACCGAGGCCGGCGCCTTCGACCATCTTGTCTCGACGGCGGCGATGCCGGCCAACGGGCCGGTCGCCGAACTCGAACTCGCAGCGGTGCAGCGGGCGTTCGCTGCCAAGGTGATCGGCCCGCTGCTGCTCGCCAAGCACCTGGCCGGTCAGGTCCGTGAGGGCGGCTCGTTCACCTTCTTCTCCGGTGTGGCGGCGTGGCGACCCGTACCCGGCCGGGTGGTGATGGCCACCACGAACGGCGCGCTGTCCTTCCTCGTCGAAGCCCTGGCAGTGGAACTCGCCCCGCTGCGGGTGAACGCCGTCTCCCCCGGCATCGTCGACTCCGGGGCCTGGGACGCCATGGGCGACGGCAAGGAGGCGTTCCTGCGCAGGACCGCCGAGAGCAACCCAGCCCGCCGAGTCGGCACCCCCGACGATGTCATCCAAGGGGTGCTGTTCACGCTCACCAACCCCTACGTCACCGGCACCGTGCTGCACGTCGACGGCGGCGGACGCCTCGCCTGAGCCGACCCGACGGCCCCTCACACGAACGGAACGACGCATGAGTACCCATGACGTGAGCGGTCTTCCACTCGCCGGAGACCTGATCGCCGACGGCTTCCAAGGCTGGCCTCCGCACCTGCACCAGGAATTCCAGCGCAACGCGTTCAACGGCCACGTCGGCCAGACGCTGCTGAGCGAGACCGACCGGGTGCGCGTGTGGGAGATCCGCCTCGCCCCGGGCGAGCGCGTACCTGCACACCGGCACGTCCTGGACTACTTCTGGACCGCGGTCGCAGGCGGCCGCAGCCGCCAGCACACCGCCGACGGCACCACCCGGGAGGTCGAATACCAGGCGGGTGACACCCGGCACCTCACCTTCCGATCCGGACAGTACCTCCTCCACGACCTGGAGAACACGGGTCCTACGACCTTGGTCTTCACCACTGTCGAGTTCAAGGAAGGCCCCAACCCTCCGCTGTCCCTGCACAGTTGACGGACAGGGCCAGGACGCGGTCACCAGCCCCGCGAGCCCGAGGGAAGTGAGTCCGCCGCGGTCGGACTCGCCCGCGACAGACATGACGCGCACTCCCGTGTGGCGGAGCAATTGCACGGTCAGGGAGCCTGCATGGTCCCAGCCGACGCCCGCGAGCTCGGGCGTCAGCTGCTGCGCCGGGAGGGTGACGTAATGCGCCTGCCCGGCACGGCTGTTGGTGAATCCGAGTACCTCGGCGCCGCCCTCTGGGGCGGACGCCGCACTGGCCACGGAGAGGATCCGTCCGGCGAAGCCGCTGCCCTTGCCGACGACAACCTCGTCGGCGCCGCCGTCCACTGGGCTCGTCGACCCCTGTCCGGCCCCTGGGTCTTGGTATCGAACCTCAGGACAGCTGTCCCGGAGGCCAGCGACAACCTTGATCATCCACTCCGCCGCAGGTCAGAGAGATTGGGGCTTCCTCCGAGCGGCGCGCGCGACCCCGGACTCCAAACCCACGAGCAGCGGATTCAGTCCGTTCAGGCAAAGTTGACGCTCCACCACCTAGAAATGAACGTTTCCGCAGTTCAGGGACCTGCACAGGTGGGGCGGGTGGGACTCGAACCCACGGCCGACGGATTATGAGTCCGCTGCTCTAACCGGCTGAGCTACCGCCCCATTACGGCGCGTCGCGCACATTTGTACGCGCCGTCTGCCGCAGCATAGCCGCTCATACGATCTCCTGCTTCGGATGGTCGACTTCGCACGACCATGAGGACTGTGGCCTGCCCCGAGCGGTTCCGGCGGGCATGAAAAAGGACCCCAACGGGGTCCTCTTCAGTGCGCTCTCCCGACTGGACTCGAACCAGTAACCTGCCGGTTAACAGCCGGCTGCTCTGCCAATTGAGCTACGGAAGATCGAAGCTCCCCCGACTGGACTCGAACCAGTAACCTGCCGGTTAACAGCCGGCTGCTCTGCCAATTGAGCTACAGGGGAATGCCTCGCTGCATCGAACGTGACTCCCTGGGTATTCGCCAGGGGGCGTGTGCTCGCTGCGACACATACATTAGCGCAAGCAGGGGGGTGCTCCGCCAATCGGTTCCCCCGGCACCGATGCCGCGCCGGAGACCTACGCAAGGGAAGGATGGCCGTCATGCGCTACAAGCTCACGTTCGTCGTCGGGCTGGCTCTGGGTTACGTGCTGGGCACGCGGGCCGGACGCGAGCGCTACGAGCAGCTGAAGAAATCGGCACGCCAGGTCGCGCAGAACCCGACGGTCCGCAACACCGCCGAGACGGCGGCGCAGCAGGGCCGGCAGTTCGCGGGCAAGGCGTACCACGCGGTCGGTGACAAGGTCGGCGACCGGGTCCCCGACTCGGTGGCCCAGCGCGTACGGTCCCTGCGCGAGCGCAATGCGAACGGCTCGGGCGAGGACGACTGGGGCACCAGCAACACATAGGGAAGTCCGACCCGGCGCGGTCACCTCCCGCCGTACGGCAGAATTTCTGGCATGGGGATAGTCGCCGGGTTGGACAGTTCGCCCGATTTCACTCGTATCGTCGTCTGCGACACGGACACGGGGTCCGTGCTCAGGCAGGGATATGCGCCGCATCCGGTCGAAACCGAGACCGAGGGCGGCGGGCGGCCCTCCGATGTCGATCCACAGGCCTGGCTGTTGTCGCTGGGCGAGGCGGCCGGCGGGGGGCTGCTCGAAGGTGTGCAGGCCATCGGTGTGTCCGCGCAGCAGAACGCCGTGGTGCCGCTGGATTCCCAGGGCAACACCGTGCGGCCCGCGATGGTCGGCGGTGACAAGCGGGCGCAGGTCGCGGCTGCCGATCTGATCGACGCGCTCGGCGGCCGCGAGGCCTGGGCGCAGGCCGTGGGTTCCGTGCCGCAGGCCGCGCATCCGGTGACCAAGCTGCGGTGGCTCAGCAAGACCGAGCCGGACAACGCCCGTCGTACAGCCGTACTGCTTCAGGCCCATGACTGGCTGGTGTGGCAGTTGCTCGGGCGGCCGGTCAGGCGGACCACCGATCGGGGTGGGGCCTCGGGGACCGGGTACTGGTCGGCGGCCGGCGGTGGTTACCGGCCCGACCTTGTCGAGCTGGCCCTCGGTCACCAGGCCATGCTGCCCGAGGTGATCGGCCCGTCCGACGCGGCCGGCACGACACCGGAGGGGCTGCTGATCTCGGCCGGGACCGGCGAGACCATGGCCGCGGCCTTCGGGCTCGGGATCGGGTTCGGGGATGCCGTGGTGTCGCTCGGTGCTTCCGGGTCCGTGATGGCCGTACATCCCGAGGCGCTCGTCGACCAGAGCGGGATGATCACTTCGCTCGCCGACGCCACCGGGATGCATCTGCCTGTCGTGACCACGCTCAATGCCGTACGGACCCTGCGCGGGGCCGCCGAACTGCTCGGGCTGCCGGATCTGGAGAGTCTGTCCGAGCTGGCGATGAAGTCGACGCCGGGTGCGCACGGGCTGGTGTTCCTGCCCTATCTGGAGGGTGAGCGGACGCCGAATCTGCCGCACACCGCCGGGACGCTGGCCGGGCTGCGGCGGGAGTCGATGAAGGCCGAGCATCTGGCGCGGGCCGCGTTCGAGGGCATGCTGTGCGGGCTCGCGGACGCGCTGGACGTGCTGCGCGGGCGGGGGGTCGCGGTGCGGCGGCTCTTCCTGCTCGGGTCGGCCGCCGAGCTGCCCGCCGTACAGGCCGCGGCGCCCGCGCTCTTCGGGACGCAGGTCGTCGTACCGCAGCCGGCCGACTACGCGGCGATCGGTGCCGCCCGGCAGGCCGCCTGGGCGCTGGGGGTTTCGCAGGGCACGCTCGATCCGCGCAATCCGCCGCCCTGGCAGGGTCCGGTCGCCCAGGTGCTGGAGCCGGGGGACGAACTGGCCGTAGGACAGGCGGTGCGTCAGCAATATGTGTCCGTGCGGGAACAGACCCATCCGGGCGCGTTCCGCTCTTAAGGGTTCATAAGGGCACCAAGAGCACTGCTGTTGGCTTAATCAGTTGAGGTAACGCGGGTGGAGTGTCCGACGATGGGGGCGAGGGGCACACCACACCCGCCCGCCCCTCATCGCCGACTCCGAGAGACGTAGCGTGCTCATACGACTTCTGCGGACCTATCTCAGGCCCTACAGGAAACCCATCTCCCTGCTGGTGCTGCTGCAGTTCCTGCAGACCTGCGCCACCCTCTATCTGCCCACCCTGAACGCGCACATCATCGACAACGGTGTCGTGAAGGGTGACACCGGTTACATCGTGTCGTTCGGTGCCCTGATGATCGGCATCTCGCTGGTCCAGGTCGTCTGCAACATGGGTGCCGTCTACTTCGGCGCGCGCACCGCCTCGGCGCTCGGCCGGGACGTCCGGGGTGCCATCTTCGACCGGGTGCAGTCGTTCTCGGCCCGCGAGGTCGGCCACTTCGGCGCGCCCTCGCTGATCACCCG
This sequence comes from Streptomyces sp. NPDC005492, assembly GCF_040605995.1. Classification (NCBI taxonomy): domain Bacteria; kingdom Bacillati; phylum Actinomycetota; class Actinomycetes; order Kitasatosporales; family Streptomycetaceae; genus Streptomyces; species Streptomyces sp. NPDC005492. The sequence continues at coordinate 21,049 of NZ_JBEXDX010000047.1, read as the reverse complement.
TACGACCAATGACGTCCAGCAGGTCCAGATGCTGGCCCTGATGACGTTCACGCTGATGGTGTCGGCGCCGATCATGTGCGTGGGCGGCATCGTGCTGGCGCTCGGTCTGGACGTGCCGCTGTCCGGGGTGCTGATCGCGGTGGTGCCGACGCTGACGATCTGCGTGACGCTGATCGTGCGGCGGCTGCGCCCGCTGTTCCGGGCCATGCAGGTGCGCCTGGACACGGTGAACCGGGTGCTGCGCGAGCAGATCACCGGCAACCGTGTCATCCGCGCCTTCGTCCGGGACGAGTACGAGAAGGACCGGTTCCGGAAGGCCAACGCCGACCTGACCGAGATGCAGCTGAAGTCCGGCAACCTGCTCGCGTTGATGTTCCCGGTGGTCATGACCACGGTGAATCTGTCGTCGATCGCGGTGGTCTGGTTCGGTGCCCATCGCATCGACAGCGGCGGAATGCAGATCGGCGATCTGACCGCGTTCCTCGCCTACCTCATGCAGATCGTGATGTCCGTGATGATGGCCACCTTCATGTTCATGATGGTGCCGCGCGCGGAGGTCTGTGCCGAGCGCATCGAAGAGGTCCTGGACACGGAGTCCAGCGTCGTGCCCCCGCTCGCGCCGGTCACCGAGCTGCGCCGGCACGGTCATCTGGAGATCCGCGGGGTCGGCTTCAGCTATCCGGGTGCCGAGGAACCCGTGCTGAAGTCCATCGACCTGGTCGCCCGGCCGGGCGAGACGACGGCCGTGATCGGCTCGACCGGCAGCGGAAAGTCCACCCTTCTGAGTCTGGTCCCGCGCCTGGTTGACGCGACCGACGGCGAGGTCCTCGTCGACGGGGTCGACGTGTCGACCATCGACCCGGTGCTGCTCGCCAAGACGGTCGGCCTGGTCCCGCAGAAGCCGTACCTGTTCGCGGGCACGGTCGCGACCAACCTTCGCTACGGCAACCCGGACGCGACGGACGAGGAGCTGTGGCACGCGCTGGAGGTGGCGCAGGCCAAGGACTTCGTCACCAAGCTGGAGGGCGGGCTGAACGCGCCCATCGCCCAGGGCGGCACAAACGTCTCCGGTGGTCAGCGGCAGCGGCTCGCCATCGCCCGCACGCTGGTGCAGCGGCCGGAGATCTACCTCTTCGACGACTCCTTCTCCGCGCTCGACTACGCGACCGACGCGGCGCTGCGGGCCGCGCTCTCCCAGGAGACCGCCGAGGCGACCGTGGTGATCGTGGCGCAGCGGGTGGCGACCATCAGGGACGCCGACCGGATCGTCGTACTCGACGAGGGGCGGGTCGTCGGGACGGGCCGCCATCACGAGTTGATGGCGGACAACCAGACCTACCGGGAGATCGTGCTCTCCCAGCTCACGGAAGCGGAGGCTGCCTGATGGCCGGGCCCATGGGGCGGATGATGGCCGGGACGGGCCCCGACGCCCGTTCGATGGACTTCAAGGTGTCCGGCAAGCGGCTCGTCGGCCAGTTCAGGCCGGAGCGGCTGACCATCGGCATCCTGTTGGTGTGCGTGGTGTTCAGCGTGGGGCTGAACGTGGTCGGGCCGAAGATCCTGGGCAACGCCACCGACCTGGTCTTCGCGGGCATCGTCGGACGGCAGATGCCGGCCGGGACGACCAAGGCGCAGGCCCTCCAGGCGATGCGCGACCGCGGCCAGGGCTCGATCGCGGACATGCTGAAGAGCACCGACTTCACGCCGGGCAAGGGCATCGACTTCACCGCGGTGGGGCATGTGCTGCTGCTCGCGCTGGGCACGTTCCTGGTGGCGGGTCTGCTGATGGCGGTGGCGACCCGGATGGTCAACCGGGCGGTCAACCGGACCATGTTCCGGCTGCGGGAGAGCGTGCAGACGAAGATGTCGCGGCTCCCCCTGTCGTACTTCGACAAGCGGCAGCGCGGCGAGGTGCTCTCGCGCGCGACCAACGACATCGACAACATCGGGCAGACGCTCCAGCAGTCGATGGGCCAGCTCATCAACTCGCTGCTCACCATCGTCGGTGTGCTCGCGATGATGTTCTGGGTGTCGTGGCTGCTCGCGCTGGTCGCGCTGGTGACCGTGCCGCTGTCGTTCCTGGTCGCCACCCGCATCGGCAAGCGGTCGCAGCCGCACTTCGTGCAGCAGTGGCGCTCGACGGGCAAGCTCAACGCGCACGTCGAGGAGATGTACACCGGGCACAACCTGGTGAAGGTGTTCGGGCGGCAGGACGAGTCGGCGCACCTGTTCGCCGAGCAGAACGACGCGCTCTACGAGGCCGGGTTCAAGGCGCAGTTCAACAGCGGGGTCATGCAGCCGCTGATGATGTTCGTCTCGAACCTCAACTACGTGCTGGTGGCGGTCGTCGGTGGTCTGCGGGTCGCCTCGGGCGCCCTGTCCATCGGTGACGTACAGGCCTTCGTGCAGTACTCGCGCCAGTTCTCGATGCCGCTCACCCAGGTCGCGTCGATGGCGAACCTGGTGCAGTCGGGGGTCGCCTCGGCCGAGCGGATCTTCGAACTCCTGGACGCCGAGGAGCAGCAGGCCGACCCGATGCCGGGCGAGCGCCCCGCGGAACTGCGCGGCCAGGTCGCCCTGGAGCACGTCTCCTTCCGCTACGACCCCGACAAGCCGCTCATCGAGGACCTCTCGCTGACGGTGGAACCGGGCCACACGGTCGCGATCGTCGGCCCGACCGGCGCCGGCAAGACCACGCTGGTCAACCTCCTCATGCGGTTCTACGAGGTGTCCGGCGGCCGCATCACCCTCGACGGCGTCGACATCGCGCGGATGTCCCGTGACGAACTCCGCGCCGGTATCGGCATGGTGCTCCAGGACACCTGGCTGTTCGGCGGCTCCATCGCCGACAACATCGCGTACGGCGCCTCGCGCGAGGTCACGCGCGGCGAGATCGAGGAGGCGGCGCGGGCGGCGCACGCCGACCGGTTCGTCCGTACGCTGCCCGACGGCTACGACACCGTGATCGACGACGAGGGCACGGGTGTCAGCGCCGGTGAGAAGCAACTGATCACCATCGCGCGGGCGTTCCTGTCCGACCCGACGATCCTGGTGCTCGACGAGGCGACCAGCTCCGTCGACACCCGTACCGAGGTGCTGATCCAGAAGGCGATGGCCAAACTGGCGCACGGACGCACGTCGTTCGTCATCGCGCACCGGCTCTCCACGATCCGGGACGCCGACACCATCCTGGTCATGGAGAACGGCTCGATCGTCGAACAGGGCGCGCACGCCGACCTGTTGGCGGCGGACGGGGCGTATGCCCGGCTGTACAAGGCGCAGTTCGCGCAGGCGGTGGCCGAAGTCGACTAGTACGGAGTGGAGTTGAGAGGTTCAGAGGGGCGCCCACCTTCGGGTGGGCGCCCCTTTCTCAGTCCAGGTATCCCCTCAACTGGTCCGCGAACGCGTGGTCCCGGAGCTTGTTGAGGGTCTTCGACTCGATCTGCCGGATCCGCTCCCGGGTCACCCCGAAGATCCGGCCGATCTCCTCCAGCGTGCGCGGACGCCCGTCGGCCAGCCCGTACCTGAGCTGTACGACCTTCCGCTCGCGCTCCCCCAGCGTCGACAGGACGGCGTCCAGGTGCTGGCGCAGCAGCAGGAACGCGGCCGACTCGACGGGACTGGTGGCGTCGCCGTCCTCGATGAGGTCGCCGAGGGCCACGTCGTCCTCCTCCCCCACCGGCGCGTGCAGGGAGACGGGTTCCTGGGCCAGGCGCAGGACCTCGCTGACGCGCTCCGGGGCGAGGTCGAGGTGGTCGGCCACCTCTTCCGGGGTCGGCTCGTAGCCGCGCTCCTGGAGCATCCGGCGCTGGACGCGGACGACCCGGTTGATCAGCTCGACGACATGCACCGGGACGCGGATGGTGCGGGCCTGGTCGGCGAGGGCGCGCGACATGGCCTGGCGGATCCACCAGGTGGCGTAGGTGGAGAACTTGTAGCCGCGGGCGTAGTCGAACTTCTCGACCGCCCTGATCAGCCCGAGGTTTCCCTCCTGCACGAGGTCGAGCATGGTCAGTCCGCGGCCGACGTACCGCTTGGCGACGGAGACGACGAGCCGCAGGTTGGCCTCGATGAGGCGGCGCTTGGCCATCCGGCCCATGACGACCAACTTGTCCAGGTCCAGGGCGAGTTGGCTGTCCAGGTCGACGGCGCTGCCGAGCCGCTCCTCGGCGAACAGGCCGGCCTCGACGCGGCGGGCGAGTTCGACCTCCTCGGCCGCGGTGAGCAGCGGGATGCGGCCGATCTCGCGCAGGTACTGGCGGAACAGGTCCGAGGAGGGGGCGCCGGTGTCGGCGACCCGGCTGCGGGGCCGTTCGTCGGGCTCGGGGGCCTCGGCGGTCTCCACCGCTTCGGCCGTCGGTTCTTCGAGCTCGGGCGGACTCTCCGGTTCCGCTGTTTCGGGGTGGTGCGCGGCACGGCTCTGCGGGGGGACGGTGGCGAGGACATCGGTCTCCGCCGCCGGTTCTTCCGCGCCGTCCGTCGTGCTGGTCTCGGTCTGGTCGAGGGTCTGGGTCTGCACGGGGGCGACCTCCAGGATGATCGCTGCCAGGGGGTACGGCAGCGGTACTTCGGGGGCGGAGTCGGCGGCCTCGCCGCAATCCGTCCCGTACTCGATGAGCGGAACCGCGGGGGTGTGGGACCCGCTGGGGACGGATCGGCCGCGCTCCGAGGACTCAGGCACCGGAACCCAGTGTGGAGTACGACACATCGCCGCCACGAGGGGCGTGCGGTGACTTTTTGAGTCCGTTCCGTGACTACGTGCTCAGAGGGCTGAGGCGCCGTGCACCTGGAGTGCCTGGTCGTACTGCTGGAGCACCCACAACTCGTTCTGCACGGCGGCCAGTTCGGCCGAGTCGCCGTGGCTGCCGAGGCGGGTGAGCGTGCCCTGGATGTCGCGGATACGGCGCACGACGGCTCTTCGGCGGACGGTGACGAGCTGCTCACCCGCGTAGTTCTCGTCGACCGTGCGGCGCAGGATCGCCTCGACGGCCAGTTCGGTGACCATCGCGCGGACCGCGTCGTCCGGGGCCGCCGCGCGGACCCGGACGAGATAGTCCTGGGGGTCCTGGACGCCGTACTCGGCGCCGCCCGCCTCGATGATCGCCTCGCGTACGGCCGCGTAGGGCGGGGCGGTGAACTCGTCGACGCCGTACGCGTCGAAGGCCGGGGAGACCAACTCGGGGCGCTGGAGGGCGAGTTTGAGGAGTTCGCGCTCGGTGGCGAAGACCGGGTTGCGGAGGGTGAGGGCGGGGCCGCCGGTGGCCGGGCGGGGGGTGGTGTCGTACTGCCGCTGGGCGCCGCCCCGGGCCGGAGCGGGGCCCTTGCCGCCGCGGTCGCGGGCCCAACGGGCCAACTGGGCGACCCGCTTGACCACGAACTGGGTGTCGAGGATGCCGAGCATGCCGGCGAGCTGGACGGCGACCTCGTGCTGGGCGCCGGTGTTCTTGATGCGGGCGACGATCGGGGCCGCCTCGTCCAGGGCGGCTGCGCGGCCGGCGGGGGTGTCGAGGTCGTAGCGGACGACGATCTGGCGGAGCGCGAACTCGAAGAGCGGGGTGCGGGGTTCGACCAGGTCGGCGACGGCCTCGTCGCCCTTGGCGAGGCGCAGCTCGCACGGGTCCATGTTGTCGGGGGCGATCGCGATGTACGTCTCGGCGGCGAACTTCTGGTCGTCCTCGAAGGCGCGCAGGGCCGCTTTCTGGCCGGCCGCGTCGCCGTCGAAGGTGAAGATCACGCGCGCCGAGCCGTTGTCCATCAGCAGTCTGCGGAGGATCTTGATGTGGTCGCCGCCGAAGGCGGTGCCGCAGGTGGCGATGGCGGTGGTGACGCCGGCGAGATGGCAGGCCATGACGTCGGTGTAGCCCTCGACGACGACCGCGCGGGACGACTTGGCGATGTCCTTCTTGGCGAGGTCGATGCCGTAGAGGACCTGGGACTTCCTGTAGATCGCGGTGTCGGGCGTGTTCAGGTACTTCGGGCCGTTGTCCGACTCGTAGAGCTTGCGGGCGCCGAAGCCGACGACCTCGCCGCCGATGTCGCGGATGGGCCACATCAGTCGGCCGCGGAAGCGGTCGATGGGGCCGCGGCGGCCCTCCTGGGCGAGGCCGGACAGGAGCAGCTCCTTGTCGGTGAAGCCCTTGCCGCGGAGGTAGCGAGTGAGGTGGTCCCAGCCCTGCGGGCTGTAGCCGACGGAGAAGTGCTCGGCGGCGGACTGGTCGAAGCCGCGCTCGGCGAGGAACTTGCGGCCGGTGTCCGCCTCGGGGCCGGCGGCGAGCTGCTCGACGTAGAAGTCGGCGGCGACCTTGTGGGCCTCGACCAGGCGGATGCGCTCGCCGCGCTGGTGGGCGGGGTTGTATCCGCCCTCCTCGTACCGCAGTGTGATGCCGGCCTGGGCGGCCAGACGCTCGACCGACTCGGAGAACGTGAGGTGGTCGACCTTCATCACGAACGTGATGGTGTCGCCGCCCTCCTGGCAGCCGAAGCAGTGGAAGAGCCCCTTGCTCGGGCTGACCTGGAAGGACGGCGACTTCTCGTCGTGGAAGGGGCAGAGGCCCTTGAGGTTGCCCCCGCCCGCGTTCCGTAGCTGGAGGTACTCGGACACCACGGCGTCGATCGGGACCGCGTCCCGAACCGCCTTCACGTCCTCGTCGTTGATCCGTCCTGCCACGCGTGAATTCTACGGGGCCGGACTGACACCAGTGACTACTTGGACGCGGGGCTGCCCAGGCTGTCCAGTGGAACGTGTGGGTCCGCAAGGGCCTCGGTGTCCACCCGGGTCCGGGAACGGATGAGCTGCTGGATGGGCTCTGTGACGTCCCACACATTCACATTCATCCCGGCCAGCACACGGCCCTCCTTCAGCCAGAAGGCGATGAACTCGCGCTTGCCCGCGTCTCCCCGGATCACCACTTCGTCGTAGGAACCCGGGGGTGCCCAGCCGGAGTACTCCATACCCAAGTCGTACTGGTCGGAGAAGAAATAGGGCACGCGGTCGTAGGTGACGTCCTTGCCGAGCATCGCGCGGGCCGCCGCCGGGCCGCCGTTGAGGGCGTTGGCCCAGTGCTCCACGCGCAGCCGGATGTCGAACAGGGCGTGGTGGAAGGCGGCCACGTCGCCGGCCGCGTAGATGTCGGGGTCGGAGGTGCGCAGCCGTTCGTCGACCGCGATGCCGCCGCCGTGCGCGCGGTCGGCCAGCTCCAGGCCGGCCGCCTCGGCGAGCGCGGTGCGGGGGGCCGCGCCGATGGCCGCGAGGACGTCGTGCGCGGGGTGCTCCTCGCCGTCGTCGGTGCGGGCCGCCAGCACCATGCCGTCCTGGCCGACGATCTCGGTGAGCATGGCGCCGAAGTGGAAGCGGACGCCGTGCTCGGCGTGCAGATCGGCGAAGAGCTGGCCGAGTTCGGGGCCGAGGACGCCGTGCAGCGGGGTCTGCGACGGCTCTACGACGGTCACCTCGGCGCCGTACTCGCGGGCCGCCGCCGCGACCTCCAGGCCGATCCAGCCGCCGCCGGCGATCACCAGATGGCCGTTGTCCCGGCCCAGGGAGGCGAGGACGCCCTTGAGGCGCTCGGCGTGCGAGAGGCGGCGCAGATGGTGGACGCCCGCGAGGTCCGTGCCCGGGATGTCGAGGCGGCGGGGCTCGGCGCCGGTGGCGATGAGGAGCTTGTCGTAGTGGACAAGGGTGCCGTCGTCCCCGAAGCGGACCGTCTTCGCGCCGCGGTCGACGGCGTCCACGGTCTGGCCGAGGTGCAGCTCGATGTCGTTGCGCGCGTACCAGGCGGGTTCGTGGACGAAGACGCTGTCGCGCTCCTCCTTGCCGAGGAGGTAGCCCTTGGACAACGGCGGACGCTCGTACGGGTGGTCGCGTTCGTCGCAGATCAGTATCACGCGCCCGGTGAAGCCCTCCGTTCGGAGCGTCTCGGCCGCCTTGGCGCCGGCCAGGCCTCCTCCGACGATGACGAATGTCTGATCCGCGTCGACCACTTGATGCCTCCTCGTAATGGTGCCGCCATATGCGAGCGTCCCGCACGCAGCGTGATGCGGGAAGGGGGTGTGACCCGATCAGGCCACGGAGGGTCACATTCGGGCTTGTTCCGCGCCACTGTGCCCCAGCGATGTGAGATGCGCGTGAAGAGACCGCGCCGACGCGTCCGTCAGCGAGGCGATCTGATCGACGATCACCCGCTTGCGGGCACGGTCGTCGGGCGCCTCGTCGAACTGGGCGCGGAACTGCGGCTCCAGACCGTCGGGCGCGCGCGTCGTGAGCACCTCGGCGAGTTCGGCGACCACGATGCGCTGGTCGGCGCGGATCCGTTCCTGCTCGGCGCGCTGCATGACGTACCGGTCGGCGACCGCCTTGAGGACCGCGCACTCCAACCGTGCTTCGTGCGGTACGACGAGTTCGGCGTCGTAGCGGGTGAGGCGGCCGGTGCCGTACGCGGCGCGCGTGGCGGTCTCGGCGGCGAGGCAGAAGCGGCCGATGAGCTGGCTGGTGGCGTCCTTGAGGCGGGCCTGCGCCACGGCCGAACCGTCGTAGCCGTGCGGCCACCACTCCTGGTCCTGGAGCCGGTCCAGGGCTTCCGCGAGTTCGGCGGGGTCGGTGTCCGCGGGGACGTAGCGGCCGAGGGCGACCGCGAAGACCGCCTGCCGCTCGGGCTCCGCGTGCAGACAGTTGGGGTCGATGTGGCCCGCGTGCAGACCGTCCTCGACGTCGTGCACCGAGTACGCCACGTCGTCCGACCAGTCCATCACCTGGGCCTCGAAGCATGTGCGCGTGCCGGGGGCGCCCTTGCGGACCCAGTCGAAGACGGGTCTGTCGTCGTCGTAGACACCGAACTTCGGGGAGCCGGGGTCGGTGGGGTGCGCTCCGCGCGGCCAGGGGTACTTGGTGGCGGCGTCGAGGGTGGCGCGGGTGAGGTTGAGGCCTACGGAGCCCTCCGGAGTGAACCGTTTGGGCTCGATACGGGTGAGGAGTCTCAGCGACTGGGCGTTGCCCTCGAAGCCGCCGCAGTCGTCCGCGAACTCGTTCAGTGCCTGTTCGCCGTTGTGGCCGAAGGGCGGGTGGCCGAGGTCGTGGGAGAGGCAGGCCGCTTCGACGAGGTCGGGGTCGCAGCCGAGTGCGGCACCGAGTTCGCGGCCGACCTGGGCGCATTCCAGGGAGTGGGTGAGGCGGGTGCGGGGGCTGGCGTCCCAGGCCTGGCTGCGGGTTCCGGGCGTGACCACCTGGGTTTTGCCGGCGAGTCTGCGGAGGGCGGCGGAGTGCAGGATGCGGGCGCGGTCGCGTTGGAAGGCGGTGCGGCCGGGGCGTTTGTCGGGCTCTTGTGCCCAGCGGTCGACTGACGTCGGGTCGTAAGCAGGGGGTTCTGCAGTGCCGTCCATGCTTCGACAGTAAGCGGGGGGAGTGACAAATCGGGAGTTGCGGGGCTTCTAGGGGGTGCCGGATCGGTTCGTCGGCGGGTGCGGGTGTGTTGAGGCTGGGCGCGCCCACGCGGCGGAGCCGCAAATCGATACAGCCCCGCGCCCCTCAGGGCATGAGACCCACCCTTGGTTTCAAGCTGAGGCCAGTTCCGGTTGCGATGCCACCGGGATTGTCAGGCTCTGGTCGTAGCGGTGGAGGATCAGGTGGGCCATCGCAGGGTGGGCTCCCAGGGGGGCCGAGGCGATCCAGGAGGTCTGTTCTGCGCACTGGGTGGCGAAGCGGCCCGGGGCTGTGAAGCAGGATGCCACCGCAACCCTGTGGCGGCCTTGGGCCGCGAGGGTGTGTACCGCTTCCTGGACCGTGGGGGTCGCCGCCGAGGCGTAGGCGGGGATCACCGGGGCGCCCAGGCGGGCGGCGAGGAGGCGGGCCGTGTGGTTGGTGTCCAGCTTGGATTCCGGGTCCCGGGAGCCTGCGGCGGCCAGGACCACCGCGCTGTCCCGGCGGGTGCGCCAACCCGCTTCCATCAGGCGGTCGTACAGGGTGTCCACGAGGAGGGGGTGCGGGCCGAGTGGGGCCGCCACGCGCGTGTGCGCCTTCGCCTCGGCCGCCATCTCGGGGATGTCCTGCTTGACGTGGTAGCCGCGGGCCAGGAGGAGGGGGACCAGGACGGCGTCCCCGGTGCCGAGTTCGGCGAGGGTGTCCGGGAGGCGGGGCTCGTTGAGTTCGATGTGGCCCAGGTGGACGGGGAGGCCGGGGCGTAGGGCTTGGACCCGCTCCATGAGGGCTTTCACGGTGCTGAGGGCGCGCGGGTCGCGGCTGCCGTGTGCCACCAGGACCAGGGCGGGCGAGCCGGGGCGCCGCCTGCCGTTCAGGGAGACGAGGTTCATGGAGCGATGGTGGCAAGGGGAGGTTGCCGCCCTGTTGCCCGAGAATCACGGGTGTTTTCCGGGGGTTCACGGTGGGGTGAGGGGGGTGTGTGAGGTGATGTGACCTGCGGTTTCGGGGATTCATCGTGAGGCCGGTCACACTGCGGACGGCGAACCGGAAGGCCTTACGGCGCGTCTGTGACTCTCGAACCCGGACGGGGAGGGGCCCCCTTTGAAGCGTCTGATGCGTCTGATGCACCACCTGAGACTTCGGCGACCGCGGCTGCCACGCACGCGTGCCGGGTGGCGGCACCTCGTGCAGGAGGTGGCCGCCGGGTGTGTCCTCGCGCTGCTTCCGGCGACCTGGCTGTGGGTGTCGACGGCCGACCGGCTCCGGACTCTTCAGGACGCGCCGCGCACCGGGGTGGCCGTGGTCTTCGGTGCGGGCCTGTGGGACGGCGAGCCGTCGCCGTATCTCGCGCACCGGCTGGACGCGGCGGCGACGCTGTACCGGGAGGGCCGGGTGAAGGTCGTCCTGGTGACCGGCGACAACAGTCGCAAGGACTACGACGAGCCGGACGCGATGCGCGTCTATCTGGCGAAGCACGGGGTGCCACGCGCGCGCGTGGTGACCGACTACGCCGGCTTCGACACCTGGGACTCGTGTGTCCGCGCCAAGAAGATCTTCGGCGTCGACCAGGCCGTGCTCATCAGCCAGGGCTTCCACATCCGGCGGGCGGTGGCGCTGTGCGAGGCGGCAGGTGTGGACTCGTACGGCGTCGGTGTCGACGACACGCACGACGCGACCTGGTACTACGGCGGCACCCGCGAGGTGCTCGCGGCGGGCAAGGCGGCGCTGGACGCGGTGTTCCACCCCGATCCGCAGTTCCTCGGACACAAGGAGACGGGGGTCGCGCGGGCGCTGGCCTCGGGCAAGTAGGGCCCGTGCGGGGGCGGTTCAGCGGCGGGCGGGCCAGTTGCCGCCCTCGATCGGCCTGCCGTGGGCGCGGAGGGCCGCGGTGACGGTGGGGGCGGCGAGGTACACCCAGGCGCGTACGGCGGTGCCGTCCGCGTCGCGAGTCACCCCACGTTCGACGCGCTCGTAGAGAAGGAGACCGGGGTCGCGCGGGCACTGGCCACAGGTAACTGAGGACCGTGCGGCGGTGGTTCAGCGGCGGTCGAGCCAGTCGCCGCCCTCGATCAGCTTGCCGTCGGCGCGGACGGCCGCGTTGACGGAGGGGGCCGCGAGGTACACCCAGGCGCGCACGGCCGTGCCGTCCGCGTCGCAAGTCACCCCACGTTCGACGCGCTCGTAGAGAAGGAGACCGGGGTCGCGCGGGCACGGGCCTCCGGCAACTGAGGACCGTGCGGCGGTGGTTCAGCGGCGGTCGAGCCAATCGCCGCCCTCGATCAGCTTGCCGTGGGCGCGGAGGGCCGCGGTGACGGAGGGGGCCGCGAGGTACACCCAGGCGCGCACGGCCGTGCCGTCCGCGTCGCGGGTCACCTCGCGTGCGACGCGCTCGTAGAGGTTGCGCGGGTCGCCGGGGGTGTAGTCCTCAAGTCGGTCCAGTTCCCTGAGGAGTTGGGGGTAGGACTCGGGGCGTGCGGTGACGAGGTCGCCGACGATCACCGAGCCGGGGTCCTCGACGGCGTACGGGTAGCCGGGGCCGTCGTAGAGGACGGCGTCGTGGAGGCGGGCGCGCTCCTCCGACCGCGTGCGGGCGCGCAGGAAGAGGTCGTGGTTGGGCTCGCCGGGGCGGAGGGTGCCGTAGACGAAGAAGGGGAGGGTCGTCGTCACTCGGTCTCGCCACCTCCTTCGGTCGTCTCTACGGAAGCCTCGCAGAACCGGTTCGCACCCCTCACACCAGGCGATGTGCGCGCTATGGACACGACATGTCATGGCCCCTTAAATCTCAGTCAACATCAACATCGCCCCCACGCCCCCCACTTGCGTTCCGAGGAGACCGATGAGTCGGACACGGCACTTCCGAGGTTCCCGTCTCGCCACGGCCGGTATCGCGGCCGGCGCCGCGACCCTGCTGGCCGCGACGCTCGCCCCCACCGCCCACGCGACCGACCGGCCGACCCGGACCACCGTGCTCGCGAACGCCGCGTCCGCGCTGCTTGCGCATGCCGCGACCCTGGGCCTCACGAGTGCGCAGGACACGTCGGTCCGGGACGTGATCGTCGACGCGGACGGCGCCCAGCACGTTCGCTACGACCGGACGTACCGTCAACTCCCGGTTCTCGGCGGCGACTTCGTGGTCCATCTGGCCGCGAACGGCAGCTATCGGAGCGCGGACCGCGCGACCCGGACCTCCATATCCCTGTCGTCCGTGACCCCGAAGGTGGCCGCCCAGAAGGCGGCGGACCTGGCGGTGAACGCGTTGCGGGCCGTCAATCTGGGCGAGGTGCTGAAGGGCGTAACCGCCAAGCCCCAGTTGGTGGTTGACGCCCTGCACGGTGCCCCGAGGCTCGCCTGGCGGACCGACGCGGTCGCCAAGGACTCGCTCGGCAACCCGGTCGCCCGCACGGTGCTGACCGACGCCCGTACCGGCGCCCAGATCGACGCCTGGGACAGCGTGGAGACGGCGACCGGCGACGGGCGGTCGCTGTACAGCGGGACGGTGCCGCTGGAGACGACGCTGTCCGGATCGACGTACCAGCTCAAGGACGCGACGCGCGGCGGGACTTACACCGGTGACGCGGCGAACAAGACCGACCTGTGCCTGCTCGGCAGCATCTGCATCAGCCGCGCCCCGTCCACGCTCTTCACGGACACCGACAACCACTGGGGCACGGGGACGACTTCGGACCGCTCGTCGGCGGCGGTGGACGCCCAGTACGGCACCGACGAGACCTGGGACTACTACAAGAACGTGCACGGCAGGAACGGCATCGCGGACGACGGCAAGGGGTCGTACAACCGCGTCCACTACGGCAACAGCTACAACAACGCCTTCTGGGACGACAGTTGCTTCTGCATGACGTACGGCGACGGTGACGGGACACAGCTCGGTCCGCTGGTGGCGCTGGATGTCGCCGGGCACGAGATGACGCACGGTGTCACGTCCAAGACGGCGGCGCTGACCTACACGGGCGAGTCCGGCGGGCTCAACGAGGCGACCTCCGACATCATGGGCACGCTGGTGGAGTGGTACGCCAACAACTCCTCGGATCTCGGCGACTACCTCATCGGCGAGAAGGTCGTCCGCTCGGGCTTCGGCCGGTCGGCGCTGCGGTACATGGACAAGCCGTCCAAGGACGGGAACTCCGCGGACTGCTGGAGTTCGACGGTCGGGAACCTCGACGTCCACTACTCCTCGGGCGTCGCCAACCACTTCGCGTATCTCCTCGCGGAGGGCAGCGGCGCAAAGACCATCAACGGGGTCAGCTACAACTCCCCCACCTGTAACGGCGCTTCGGTGGGCGGCATCGGCCGGGACAAACTCGGGGCCATCTGGTACCGGGCGTTGACGGTCTATATGACGTCCTCGACGAACTACGCGGGCGCCCGGACGGCTACCCTCAGTGCCGCCAAGGACCTGTATGGGGCGGGAAGTTCGGAGTACGGCGCGGTGGCCGCAGCATGGAGTGCGGTCGACGTGGGGTGAGAGGGGGGTTCTTCGGAATCCGCTGCCGGGCGGGGGCACGGGCTTTGGCCGGGGGGGGACGGCCGACTGGACCCCGTACACCGCGACAAGGCCGTTGCCCACGGCGGGCAACGGCCTTGTGTTCCAAGCAGGTTGAGCATGTTGAGGTCAGGCGATCAACTCCCCTTCCTCCGTGGCCACTTCCGCGACGACCGGAGCCTCCGCCGCATCCCGCTTCCCGTCCCGCATCACCACGGCCGCCAGTACCGCCGCCGCCACAACCCCAACCGCGCTGACCGTGAAGGTCGTTGACATGGAGTGCGTGAAGGCCTCACGGGCCGTGCGGACCAACCCCGCGTCCCCGTGCGCCGCCGCCAGTGCCCCGCCGATCGAGCGGCGGGCCTCCTCGGACGTACCGGAGGGCATCTCGTCGGCGAAGCCGCTCGACAGGAGGGAGCCGAGGATGGCGATGCCCAGGGCTGTACCGGCTTGCTGGATGGTGTCGTTGAGGGCCGAGCCGACGCCTGCCTTGTCCTCGGGGATGGTGCCCATCAGCGCGCCCACCGCGGCCGGCATCGCGAGGCCCGCACCCAGGCCCAGCAGGCCGAGGGCGACGGCCGGGACGGTGAAACCGGTGTCGGCGGTGACCGTCGTCAGCAGGGCGAAGGACGAGGCCATCACCAGCATGCCGGTCAGGATCAGGTAGCGATGGCCGTACCGCGCGGTGAACTTGGCGCCGGCCGCGTTGCCGACCAGCGCGGTGACCGCGAGCGGGACGAAGGCCAGGCCCGCCTTGACCGGTGAGTAGCCGAGCACGAACTGCAGGTACTGGGTGAGGACCAGCAGCAGACCGCCGTTGCCTATCTGGACCAGGGTCAGCGAGAGCGAACCCCCGCTGAAATTACGGTGCTTGAAGAGGACCAGCGGGACCATCGGGGTCGCCGTGAAGTTCTCCCAGGCGACGAAGCCGGCGAGGGAGACGACGGCCACCGCCAGGGTGACCAGGCCGCGGCCCGCGAACGCGCCGTGCTGCGGGATCTCGATGATCCACCAGATCAGCGCCGTCATACCGACCGCCGACAGCACCGCGCCCAGCGGATCCGGCTTCTGCCACGGGCCCTTCGACTCCGGCATCAGCGTCACACCCGCGACCAGGGCGAGCGCCACGACCGGGACGTTGAGGACGAAGATGGAGTGCCACGAGAAGTGGTCGATCAGTACGCCGCCCAGCACGGGGCTGCCGACCAGCGCGAGCATCGACACCGAACCCCAGGCCGCCATCGCCTTCCCGCGCTCCTCCGCGTCGAAGACCGTGATGAGGATCGAGAGCGTCGACGGCATGATCAGCGCTCCACCCACCCCCATCGCCACCCGTACGGCGATCACTTCACCGGGGCTGGTGCAGAAGGTCGCCGCGAGTGACGCGGCCCCGAAGAGCACCAGCCCGATCAGCATCACCCTCCGACGGCCGAAGCGGTCACCGAGGCTGCCGGAGGTCAGCAGGAGGCCGGCGAAGACCAGGATGTAGGAGTCGAGGATCCACTGGGTGTCCTGGGCGCTCGCCCCGAGGCTCTCGGTCATCGACGGGACCGCCACGGTCAGCGCCATGCTGTCGACCACCAGCACCAGCGAGCTGAGGCACAGCACGACGAGGATCCACCAGCGCCGGGGGTTTCGGGTCTCCATCGGGCTTCCCTTCGGGTCGTCGGCGTCATCGGCCGACCGTCTGCGTACACCGTTCCTTCGCTGCGAACACTGTACGCACGGCGGAACGGTGTGCGCAACCTTTGAACTCTGTACGCTGGCCGCGAACGTCGTACGCACGAAGGAGCCCGTCATGGTCGCCAAGGCCGAGCCGAACCCCATCCCCTCCGTGTGGGCCCGTGAGCGGCGCACGCCCGACCAGCCCGCGCTCAGCCGGGACGTGATCGTCCGCGAGGCGATCGCGATGCTGGACGCGGACGGCATCGAGGCGCTGAGCATGCGCAAGCTCGGCGCCCGCCTCAACGCCGGCGCGACCTCCCTCTACCGGCATGTCGCGACCAAGGACGAGCTGATGGAACTGGCCGTGGACGAGGTCGCCGCCGAGATCCACGTCCCGGACGCGGACGCCCCCGACTGGCGCGCGGCCGTCGCCGAGGCCGCCGGTTCCTTCCGTACGACGGCCCTGCGGCACCCCTGGCTGTCGTCGGTACTCGGACAAGCGGGGCTGGCCTATCTCGGCCCCAATCTCATGTCCTTCTCCGAGCGACTGGCCGCACTGTTCACGACCGCCGGCTTCCCCGAACCGAGCGGCGCGATCGACGCGGTCCTGTCGTACACGATCGGCATGAGCACCACGGAGGCCGCCTGGCTCACCACGGTCGCCCGGTCCGGGGAGAGCGAGGCCGAGTTCATCGCCCGCCTGATGCCGGCCGCACGGCAGGCGGCGGCCGGCCACGCCCATCTCGCCGGGTCCTATGCGGAGTCGGCCACCACGACGACGGATCCGGTGGCGCTGCGCGACAGCAAGTTCGCCTACGGCCTTGAGGTGGTCCTTGATGGACTGGGGTTGCGGTTGGGGCGATAGGTTCTCCCGCACCGGATCGGCAGACCCGACTCCGGGCAGGCCTCGGTCGGCATCCGCAACTTCGCGCCCCTCGCCGCGAGTTGACCGCCCGGCCGGTCGGATCGACCGCCGGGTCGACGCCCTTGTTCCGGCCAGGCGCCAACTCGCCCCAGGCCGCGCCGAGTTGCGGGAACCCTGAGTCGGGCTCTACGCGGAATACGGCCGCGTCTCCCTCGCCTCCCCCAACGCCCGCCCCCACCACACCAGTTGGTCCAGCATCGCCTTCGCCGCCATGTCCGGGGCCGTGGGGTCCCTGAGGACGCCCCGGTCGTCGAAGGACGTCCCCGCGTTGTGGAAGGAGACGGTGTCGCGGACCGTGACGGCGTGGAGTTCGGCGAAGACCTGGCGGAGGTGTTCCACCGCGCGCAGGCCGCCCGCGAGGCCGCCGTAGGAGACGAGGGCTACGGGCTTGGCGCGCCATTCGGTGAAGTGCCAGTCGATCAGGTTCTTGAGGCCGGCCGGGAAGGAGTGGTTGTACTCGGGGGTGAGGACGACGAAGGCGTCCGCGCCGGCCAGCTTCGGGGTGATGTCGGCGAGTGCGGCGGTCGTCTCCGGGGTCCGGGCGAGGCTCGTGGGCAGGTGGTCGGTGTCGGCGACGTCGACGACCTGGAGGGTGAGGTCGGCGTGGTCGCGGACGTGGGTGAGGAGCCAGTCGGCGACGACCGGGCCGAAGCGGCCGTGCCGGTTGCTGCCGATGACGACGGTCACGGTCAGGGGGCGGGTGGGAGCGGTGTTGGTGTTCATGCGGGCAGCCTGATACCTCAACCATTCTTGAGGTCAAGCGCGACGGCCGGTCACCCGTTCACCCGCGTGGCTTGCGCTCTTCGGATTCTTCTCCGGCAGGGAGTCGTCGTACCCGTATGACCTGCTGAAACGGCGGCGGAACGGGCTGCCGTGGCGGCTCCCTGACACCCATTCACCACATTTCTGACGGGCCCTCAGGAAGCGGGCTCGGGCCGGTGCCACTTACCTCGGAAGGGCAGCCAACCCCAGCTCGGAGGAGCACCGAATGCGACGTACGGCCCGTCTGCTGACCGGTACCGCGCTCGCCGTCGCCGCCGCGGGTCTCGCGACCGCGCCGGCCTACGGCGGCGAGACCGGCAGTCTGGAGGTCTTCCCGTCGAGCGCCGTGCCGGGCGGCGACGTCACGGTCAACACGGCGGCATGCGGCAACGACGGCACGGCGGCCGGTGACGCCAGCGCGGTGGGCGCCGGCACGTTCACGCTGGCGCCGAGCGCGCACGAGGACGACGCGATCGGGCAGTTCAAGGTGCCGCCGAGTGCGCAGCCGGGGACGTACGAGATCGTCGCGAAGTGCACGGACGGCCGGCAGGTCTCCGGCGATCTGACGGTGACGCTGGCCTCGATGCGGCAGCAGGTGCAGCCGCGCGGAAGTGTGAAGACGGGGGTTGGTGGCGCCCTGGGCCCCGACCCCGTGCAGACCGCGGCCGGTGTGGCGGCTCTCGCCGTCGCCGCCGCGGGCGGTACCTGGCTCCTGCATCGCCGGGCGAGAGGCGACAGGATCTGACGGACACCCTCCGCTGTCCGTCCGCCGGTACCGCAAGTCCCCTCCCCCTCCGGGTCCGACGCCCCTCGTGGCCCGGAGGGGGCGCGGGGCA
Source organism: Streptomyces sp. NPDC005492 (assembly GCF_040605995.1). Classification (NCBI taxonomy): domain Bacteria; kingdom Bacillati; phylum Actinomycetota; class Actinomycetes; order Kitasatosporales; family Streptomycetaceae; genus Streptomyces; species Streptomyces sp. NPDC005492. The sequence goes on along the minus strand of NZ_JBEXDX010000047.1, from coordinate 2,948 downwards.
GCAGGGCCCTGGTCACTGGGAGAGGGGTGCGCGATGCGTTTCGGCAACACCGCGATAGGGGCCGTCACCGTGGTCGCCCTGTGCTCGGGCGCGTGGCTGCTGACCAACGGCAGCGAGACGCACCCCCCGCCGCAGCCGTCCGCCGCCGAGGGGCGCCCCGACCCGGCCGCCGGGCACACCGCGGCCCGCGCGCTGCCGCCGTCGCCGCCGGACCGGATCCGTATCCCGGCCATCCAGGTGAACGCTCCGATGATGGGCCTCAAGCTGACGAGCGCCGGCAGCCTGGACGTGCCCCCGGCCGCGAAGAAGAACCTCGCCGGCTGGTACGAGGCCGGCACCACCCCCGGCGAGACCGGCACGGCGATCGTCGCGGGCCATGTCGACAACGCCGACGGGCCCGCCGTCTTCTACGACCTCGGCGCCCTGAAGAAGGGCAACACCATCGAACTGGACCGACTGGACGGCAGCGTCGCGCAGTTCACGGTCGACGCGGTGGAGGTCTACCAGGCCAGCCACTTCCCCGACCAGAAGGTGTACGGCGCGGCGCGGCGGCCGGAGTTGCGGGTGATCACCTGCGGGGGCGGGTACTCACGGTCGACCGGTTACCAGGGGAACGTGGTCGTGTTCGCGCACTTGAGCGGCAGCCGCTAGGGCGGTGAGGGCGAGGGCCTGTCCGACCATTCGCGTCCTCGCCCGGAGTGCCGCCGGGCGACGTCCCGGTAGAGCGAGTGAAGGTGCCTCCCCCTCCCCGAAGACAGTGCGGAGCGTGCATGGCGTCGCGCGGCAAACGGGAACTGTAGACAGGCCCTCGCACCAGGAACGTGCCGGGGCCCACGAGCCCGTCGTAGAAGCCGATGCCCAGGCCCGCGAGGCCGATCGCGGCGAGGATGCGGCGGCGGGTGGCCGGGGGCGGGGCGGGGGTCGGCTTCAGTACGTCGGTGCTCATGCCGGCCGCGAAGAAGGCGCCGGCCGAGGAGCCCGCCAGCGCCGCGAGGCCGATGCGTACGGCGAGGGCGATGTTCACGGGTGTCTTGCGGGCGTAGGTCACCGCGGCGCCGGACGTGCCGGCGATGGCGACGGCCTTGTTGGTGCCGAGGGCGGTCGCGGCCGGGGTGCCGGCCGGGAGGCCGAGCAACAGGACCGGGAGCAGGAGGAGTCCGCCGCCGCCGACCACGGCGTCGATCCAGCCCGCGGCCAGGGCGGTGAGGTACAGGACGGCGACCATGGTCAGCGATATGTCGGGCATGATCGCGACCCTGGGGACGGGATGCGTGTGCCGTCCAACCACTTGTGGGGGTGCTGGGCTTCAGCGGCCGTTCTCCAGGTAGCGGAGGACCGCCAGCACACGGCGGTTCCCGGTCTCCGAGGGGGGCAGGTCGAGCTTCGTGAAGATGTTGGCGACGTGCTTCTCGACCGCGCGCTCGGAGACGGTGAACGCGGTCGCGATCGCGTGGTTCGTGTGGCCCTCCGCCATCAGTGCGAGGACCTCGCGTTCGCGGGGTGTGAGGGTGTCGAGGACGGTGGATCGGCGGCTGGCGCCGAAGAGTTGGGCGACCACCTCGGGGTCGAGGGCGGTGCCGCCGGCCGCCACCCTTTCCAGCGCGCCTACGAACTCGCCGATGTCCACGACCCGTTCCTTGAGCAAATATCCGAACCCGGCCGGGTTGCCCAGGAGTTGGGCCGCGTGGGTCGTCTCGACGTACTGCGAGAACAACAGCACGCCGGTCGTGGGGTGTTGCCGCCGCAGTCGTACGGCCGCCTGGACGCCCTCGTCGGTCTGGGTGGGCGGGAGGCGGATGTCGACGACGGCCACGTCGGGGGCGTGGGCCGCCACCGCGGTGAGGAGCGCTTCGGCGTCGCCGACCGCCGCGGCCACCTCGACGCCCCGCAACTGGAGCAGTTGGACCAGACCGTCGCGCAGCAGGGCCGAGTCCTCGGCGATGACGACGCGCATACCGCTCCGTTCGGGTCCGTTCAGGTGGGGGTCACGTGTGGGGCAGTTCGACCGTGACCACCGTAGGGCCTCCGGGTGGGCTGTCGCAGGTCAGTGTGCCGTCGACGGTACGGATCCGGGCCAGCAGACCGGTGAGCCCGGACCCGGCGCCCAGCACCGCGCCGCCCTGCCCGTCGTCGCTGACCCGCAGGCGCAGGCGTCCGTCGCGGGCGATGACGTCGACGGCGGCGGACGTGGCCCGGGCGTGCTTCGTGGCGTTGGCGAGGAGTTCGGCGGCGCAGAAGTAGGCGATGGTCTCGACGGCCGGGGTGGGGCGGGTGCCTATGTCGGTGGTGAGGGTGACGGGGAGCGCGCTGTCGGCGGCGAGGGTGGTGAGGGCGGCGTGCAGGCCCTCGTCGAGTACGGGGGGATGGATGCCCTTGACGAGGTGGCGCAGGTCGGTGATGGCCTGGGTGGCGTTGCCCCGGGCGGTGTCGACGACGGAGAGGACACGGTCGGGGGCGGCACCGGTGGTGATCAGTTCGCGGATCGCGGTGAGGTGCATGGCGAGGGCGACCAGGCGGGCCTGGGTGCCGTCGTGCAGATCGCGTTCGATACGGCGGAGGGTCTGGGCGGCGTCGTCGACGGCTCGGGCGCGGGTCTCCTCCAGGGTGCGGATACGGCGGGTCGCGGGATCGGGGCCGAGCAGCACGGTCAGCAGGGCGCGGTGCGGGCCGAGGGCGTAACGGAGGAGGAGAGGTGCGACGGCCAGGAGCAGCAGTCCGGCTGCGAACGGGATCAACCAGCGTGGCCAGGAGTCGAGTTGGTGACCGAAGAACTCCAGGGACACGTGGCGTGTGGAGCCGTCGGCAGTGTGAACCCTGTTGTAGTTCCAGCGCTTGAGCAGCGGGTGCAGGGTGAGCAGGACGCCGTAGACGTATCCGATGACGACGGCCGCGTACGCGAAGACGGCTGTGAACGGCGTCAGCAGCGCGCAGCCGACCGCCCGCCAGCC
>NZ_JBEXDX010000046.1:0-67608 GCF_040605995.1 Streptomyces sp. NPDC005492 | reverse complement strand
CGGGGAGCACTGGAGCGCGAAGTCCAGCGCGATCTCCATCCCCAGCTCACGGGCGCGGGCGACGAACGCGTCGAAGTCCTCCAGCGTGCCCAGCCTGGGGTCGATCGCGTCGTGACCGCCCTCGGGCGAGCCGATCGCCCAGGGCACGCCGACGTCCTCGGGTCCCGCGGACAGCGTGTTGTTCGGGCCCTTGCGGAACGTCGTCCCGATCGGGTGGATCGGCGGCAGGTACACCACGTCGAAACCCATCGCGGCGATGCCCGCGAGCCGTTTCGCCGCCGTACGGAACGTGCCGTGGGGCTCGGCCGCCGTGCCCTCGGAGCGCGGGAAGAACTCGTACCAGGCGCCGTACAGCGCCCGCTCCCGTTCCACCAGCAGCGCGCGGGTCTCGGAGACCGTGACCAGTTCGCGCAGCGGATAGCGGGCCAGGACCGCGTCCACCTCCGGGGTCAGCGCGGCGGCCAGCCGGGACATGGCCGGGCGGGTCTCGTCGCGGAGAGCGGTGACGGCGGTGCGCAGGACGGCCTTGAGGCCCCGGCCCTTCGGCACTCCGGTGATGGCGCGCTCGTAGAGCCGTGCGCCCTCCTCCAGGACCAGATCCGTGTCCATGCCGGCCGGGATCTTGATCCGCGCGTGGTGGTGCCAGGTGGAGACCGGGTCGCTCCAGGCCTCGACCGTGTAGGTCCACCGGCCGGGTGCGTCGGCCGTGACGGTGGCGCCCCAGCGGTCGGTGCCCGGGGCGAGCTCCCGCATCGGGGTCCATGGACCGGGGCGGCCGTCCGGGTCGTACAGGACGACATTGGCGGCGACCGCGTCGTGTCCCTCGCGGAAGACGGTGGCCGACACCTCGAAGGCCTCACCGGTCACCGCCTTGGCGGGCCGGTGGCCGTGCTGGACGACCGGCCGGACATCGAGGACGGGGATGCGTCCGATGCCGGGGGACGTGCCGCCCGCGGAGGGTGGCTCCGGGACGGGTGGTGCGGTGCCGGCGGGGCGCACGGGGGGTGCGTCCGCGCCGGGTGTCGGGGGTGCTGACGAGTGGTGCGTGGCGGGCATGACCGCTCCTGTCCGCGTCAACGTGGGTATGGGCGGATGGATGTGGGGAGGTGGGTCCTGCGAAGGAGATCGGTGGTACGTCTGGGGGATGTACCGGGGGAGCCTTCCCACCCTATTCGGGTTAGCAATCCGGCAGGTTGCTAACTACTTACACGCAGGTCTCCACAAAAGATCCGGCCCCGTCCTGGGCGAACGGGGCCGGAGCCGTCACTCTCGCGCTACGGCCGCGGTACTTGCAGAAGTTTGTCCGGCGAACCGAGCCCGTCGCCGGACACCTTGCCGGAAGCGGCCTGAGTGACGAGTGCCGTGGACACCTGTGCCGGTGTGGCACGCGGGTGGCCGCCGAGGTAGACGGCCGCCGCCCCCGCCGCGTGCGGTGACGCCATCGACGTACCGGAGTAGGTGGCCTTCCCGGTGTCGCTCGCGTACGACGCGGAGGTGATCGAGACGCCGGGGGCGAACAGATCGAGTGCCGGGCCGAAGTTCGAGAAGGCGGCCCGTGCGTCGCTGCGGTCGGTGGCGCCGACCGTGATGGCCTCCTTCACGTCCGCGGGGGAGTACAGGCCCGCCGACAGCCCGTCGTTGCCCGCCGCGACCGTGTAGGTGACACCGGAGGCGATCGAGTTGCGTACGGCCGCGTCGAGCTGGGCGCTGTGGTAGCCGCCCAGGCTGAGATTGGCCACCGCGGGTTTGCGCGCGTGCCGGGTGACCCAGTCGATGCCCGCGATGACCTGCGAGGTCGTACCGGCGCCGGTGTTGTCCAGGACCCGGACGGCGACCACCTTGGCCTTCTTGGCGACGCCGTACGTCGTACCGGCGATCGTGCCCGCGACATGGGTGCCGTGGCCGTTGCCGTCCTGGGCGGTGGCGTCGTTGTCGACGAAGTCCCAGCCGTAGCCCGCCCGGCCGCCGAAGTCCTTGTGGGTGACGCGGATGCCGGTGTCGATCACGTACACCGTCACCCCGCCGCCCCCGGACTCCGGCGAGGTGTAGCTCCTGCTCAGTGGCAGGCTCGGCTGGTCGAGGCGGTCCAGGCCCCAGGACGGCGGGTTCCGCTGGGTGCGGCTTGTGGCGTCCAGGGTCACGCGGGTGTCCTGGGCGACGGAGGCGACCCGCGAGTCCGCCGCGAGGAGGCTCGCCTGTCTCTCGTTCGCCTCGACGGCATAGCCGTTGAGGGCCGTGCCGTAGATGTGGCTTATTCTCGCCCCGTACTTCCGGGCCAGGTCCTTTCCGGCGGCCGACGGCGCCGCTGTTCCCCCCTTGAGCGTCACCAGGTAACTGCCGTTGACGGAACCGGGTTCACCGGCGCCGAGTATGGTCCCCTCCGGTGCGGCCTGCGCGGGCAGGGTGATGGCCGAGAACACCACGGCTGTGATGGCCGTGATGCCAGCGGTCAGGCTCCCCGCCCGGCGCAGACGCCGCGTGCGCGTCCGTGCCATGTCGAGTTCCCCTCCTTCAACTCTCCACGGGGCAGCCTCTCGTGCGGTGCGAAGCGCCACAAGGGCGCATGAGGGTGCCTTTTCAGCCCACGCGGCCCTTTTCGGCCCAGGTCGGCATCATCAGCCTGTCCGGCGTTTGAGGACGAGGCCCTTTCGGGGCCGATAGGGGGTCGGGGGGCGCAGCTCCCAGCGGGGCCCACACCAACGCCGGTACCTTCGAGAGCAGACGACGACGCACAAGGCCGTGCGTCCTCCAGCGAACGCGCAAGGTGGAGCTGTGAAGGCGATCCGTCGATTCACCGTCCGACCCGTTCTCCCCGAACCCCTCCGACCGCTGAGCGACCTCGCGCGCAATCTGCGCTGGTCCTGGCACGCCGACACCCGCGATCTCTTCCAGTCCGTGGATCCCGAGCGGTGGGCCGCCTCGGACCGCGATCCCGTACGACTCCTCGGGAGCGTCTCGGCCGAGCGGCTCGCGGAGCTGGCCGAGGACAGTCGATTCCTGCGCCGGCTCACCGAGGTGGCCGGCGATCTCGCCGACTATGTGGACGGCGACCGCTGGTACCAGACCCAGTCCGCCGACCTGCCCGCCGCCGTCGCCTACTTCTCACCCGAGTTCGGCGTCACGGCAGCGTTGCCGCAGTACTCCGGCGGCCTCGGCATCCTCGCCGGCGACCATCTCAAGTCGGCCAGCGACCTCGGCGTACCGCTCATCGGCGTCGGACTCCTCTACCGGCACGGCTACTTCCGGCAGTCGCTGTCCCGGGACGGCTGGCAGCAGGAGACCTATCCGGTCCTCGACCCCAACGAACTCCCGGTGGCCCTGCTGCGGGAGGCCGACGGCTCCCCGGCCCAGGTCTCACTCGCCCTGCCCGGCGGCCGCTCGCTGCGCGCCCGGATCTGGCTGGCCCAGGTCGGCCGGGTGCCGCTGCTGATGCTCGACTCCGACATAGAGGAGAACGACCTCGGCGAACGCGGCGTGACCGACGTCCTCTACGGCGGCGGCAGCGAACACCGGCTGCTCCAGGAGATGTTGCTCGGCATAGGGGGTGTGCGGGCGGTGCGGACGTACTGCCGGCTGACCGGTCACCCGGAGCCGGAGGTGTTCCACACCAACGAGGGGCACGCCGGTTTCCTCGGCCTGGAGCGGATCGCCGAACTCTGCGACGCGGGGCTGGACTTCGACGCGGGCCTGGAGGCGGTGCGGGCCGGCACGGTCTTCACCACGCACACGCCCGTCCCGGCCGGAATCGACCGCTTTGACCGGGAGTTGGTCGCCACCCACTTCGGGCCGGACGCCGAACTCCCGCGCATGGACGTCGAACACATCCTGCGCCTCGGCATGGAGACCTACCCGGGCGGCGAGCCCAACCTGTTCAACATGGCCGTGATGGGCCTGCGCCTGGGCCAACGCGCCAACGGTGTCTCGCTGTTGCACGGGCAGGTCAGCCGCGAGATGTTCTCGGGCCTGTGGCCGGGATTCGACCCCGAGGAGGTGCCGATCACCTCCGTGACCAACGGGGTGCACGCGCCGACCTGGGTGGCCCCCGAGGTGTTCCGGCTCGGTGCCCGGCAGATCGGCGCCCAGCGCACCGAGGACGCGATGACGGTCGGCGGCTCGGACCGCTGGGACGCGGTCGCGGAGATCCCGGACCAGGACATCTACGAGCTGCGGCGCGAGCTGCGGGAACAGCTCGTCGTGGAGGTGCGGGAGCGGCTGCGCGCCTCCTGGCGTCAACGCGGCGCCGGATCAGCCGAGTTGGGGTGGATCGACGGGGTGCTCGACCCCGACGTCCTCACCATCGGGTTCGCCCGCCGGGTGCCGTCGTACAAACGCCTGACGTTGATGCTGCGCGACCGCGACCGGCTGATGGACCTCCTGCTGCACCCGGAGCGGCCGGTCCAGATCGTGGTGGCGGGCAAGGCGCACCCGGCGGACGACGGCGGCAAGCGGCTGGTGCAGGAACTGGTGAAGTTCGCGGACGACCCGCGCGTCCGCCACCGCATCGTCTTCCTGCCCGACTACGGCATGGCGATGGCGCAGAAGCTCTACCCCGGCTGCGACATCTGGCTCAACAACCCCCTCCGCCCGCTGGAGGCGTGCGGCACGAGCGGCATGAAGGCGGCACTCAACGGCTGCCTCAACCTCTCGGTGCTGGACGGCTGGTGGGACGAATGGTTCCAGCCCGACTTCGGCTGGGCCATCCCCACGGCGGACGGCACCGGCACGGACCCCGACCACCGCGACGACGTGGAGGCCGCCGCCCTCTACGACCTCCTCGAACAGCGCGTCACCCCGCGCTTCTACGAACGCGGCCAGGACGGCCTGCCCGACCGCTGGATCGAAATGGTCCGCCAGACACTGACGCTGCTGGGCCCGAAGGTCCTCGCCGGCCGGATGGTCCGCGAGTACGTGGAGCGTCTGTACGCCCCCGCCGCCCACGCCCACCGCGCGATGACCCCCGACGCGGCCCGTGAACTGGCCGCCTGGAAGGGGCGGGTGCGGGCCGCCTGGCACGGGGTGAGCGTCGACCACGTGGAGACGTCCGTCGCCACGACCACCGCCGAACTCGGTACCACCCTCAGCCTCCGGGTGCGGGTGGACCTGGGCGGCCTCGCCCCGGACGACGTCGAGGTACAGGCGGTCTCGGGCCGCGTCGACCCGGAGGACCGCATCGCCGACGCCACGACCGTCCCGCTGAAACCGGCGGGCGGCCCGGACCAGGAGGGCCACTGGGTGTACGAGGGCCCGCTCGCCCTGGACCGCACCGGCCCCTACGGCTACACGGTCCGCATCCTGCCCGCGCACCGACTGCTCGCGTCCAGCGCGGAGTTGGGGCTGGTGGCGGTGCCCTCGGAGGAACTGGTCCAGCAGGGAGGCGTGTTGATGCGCTAGACGTCGGAGTAGGGAGCGCACATCTGCCGCAGTGTGCTCCCTGTCCGGCGGGCGTAGGCGTGCTGCAACCCCCGGGTCGCCGGGCCGCCCAGGCGGGCGTACCACTTCGCGGGGCGGCTGAACGCGGAGACCGTCAGCCAGACCGTGCCGTCGCCCGTGCGGTCGACCACGAAGGCCTCCTCGCCGCACTCGGGGTGGCCGGGGAGGGTGCCGTAGGCCCAGCCGGTCCTGCGGGGTTCCTCCGCCGTCCACACGACGCGGCAGGGGGCCTTGATGAGGCCGGCCAGGGTGACCGTGACGTCGACGCCGGGGGCGGCCTTGTCGGCGCTCGCCTCCATGCCGAGGCCGAGCTCGCGGTGCAACTCCCAGGTCAGGAGCGCTTCGGAGGCCCGGCGGAAGACCTTCTCGCCCTCGCCGATCCGCGTGCGCACATACAGGGGGTGGAAGTCAGGGGGGCAGAACCCGCGTTCGCGGGTCGCGCCGACGTCGTTGTACGTGAACTCCCGCAGTGGCATAGCTCCCAAGAGTAAGGCGGTACCCGGATGTGCCTTCGCTCCGGGTACCGCCTTTACGCCTGGCCTGTCAACTCAGCGGCTGTCAGGTGACGTTGACCGCCGTCCAGGCCGCCGCCACCGCGTTGTACTCGGCCGAGCCGGAGCCGTAGAGCGCGGTCGCCGCGCTCAGGGTGCCGGTGCGGGCCGACTTGTAGTTGGTGGTCGACGTGAAGTACGTCGTCAGCGCCTTGTACCAGATCTGCAGCGCCTTGGCGCGGCCGATGCCGGTGGCCGCGGAGCCGTTGTACGTGGGCGAGTTGTAGGCCACCCCGTTGATGGTCTTCGCGCCGCTGCCCTCGCTCAGCAGGTAGAAGAAGTGGTTGGCGACACCCGAGGAGTAGTGCACGTCGAGGTTGCCGACTGAGGAGGACCAGTAGTTGGCGGAGCCGCCGTCCTTGCTGGGCTGGTCCATGTAGCGCAGCGGGGTGCCGTCGCCGTTGATGTTGATCTTCTCGCCGATGAGGTAGTCGCCCACGTCGGAGGAGTTGTTGGCGTAGAACTCGACGCCGGTGCCGAAGATGTCGGAGGTCGCCTCGTTCAGACCGCCGGACTCACCGGAGTAGTTGAGGCCCGCGGTGTTGGCGGTGACGCCGTGGCTCATCTCGTGGCCGGCCACGTCCAGCGAGGTCAGCGGGTGGGTGTTGCCCGAGCCGTCGCCGTAGGTCATGCAGAAGCAGCTGTCGTCCCAGAACGCGTTCACGTACGAACTGCCGTAGTGGACACGGGAGTAGGCGCCGACACCGTTGTTCTTGATGCCGCTGCGGCCGAAGGTGGCCTTGTAGAAGTCCCACGTCTCCTGGGCGCCGTAGGCGGCGTCCGCGGCGGCGGTCTGGTCGGTGGTGGAGCTGGAGGCCGCGCCGGTGCCCCAGGTGTTGTCCGCGTCGGTGAACAGGGTGCCGGTGCCCGAGGTCTTGTGGGCGAGGTTGTACGTCTTGTGGCCGCCGCGGTCGGCGTCGGTCAGCGAGTACGTCGAACCCGACAGCGTGGTGGTCAGGCTGACGGTGCCCGAGTACAGCGTCTTGCCGGTGCCGGTGGCGTTCTCGATGCCCTGGTACTCGAAGAGCTTCTTGCCGGTGGCCGCGTCGGTGATGACGTGCAACTGGTTCGGGGTGCCGTCGTCCTGGAGGCCGCCGACGATCGTCTCGTAGGCGAGGACGGGGGTGCCGGAGCCGGCCCAGATGACCTTGCGGGCACCGTCGGCGGCGGTCTTGTCTGAGCCGGCGGCCTTGGCGGCGGTCAGCGCCTGCTTCTCGGCCTTGGCGACGGTGATCTTCGGCGTGACCGTGGCGACCTTGATGGTCGCCGAGTGCGCCTTGGTGACACCCTCGGTCTTGCCGGCCGGCGAGGTGTGGACGACGAGGTCGCCGCCGAGGACCGGAAGGCCCGCGTAGGTGCGCTCGTAGCGGGTGTGGACCGTGCCGTCGACGTCCTTGACGACGTCCTTGACGACCAGCTTCTCCTTGGTGCCGAGGCCTATCTGCTGGGCCGTCTCGGGCGCGGCGGCCTGCTTCTCCTGGACCAGCGCGGTGCGCGCGGCGTTGGAGAGGAGCTGCGGGGCGGCGGCGAGGGGGGCCGCCTTGCCGGCCTCGGGCTGGGCGGCGGCGGAACCGGTGGTGACACCGGTGGCGAGCAGCGCTCCGGCGGCGACCGCGGTGGCGATGGCCAGGGTGGTGCGCTTGTGACGCGCGTAGAGGGGGGTCACGCAAGCTCCTTTGTGGGGGAGTCCGGCAGCGTGGGGTTACTGACCGGAGTGGTTGTGAAGTTGCTGTGCTGAAGCGGCGTGAGGGAAGAGTGGCATCAGGGGCGCGTACATGTCAGGACCCCGAAGTGATGTTGGCTGAAAAACGACTGTCCGGTGAACGTTGCGGCCATGTAAACGCCCACAACAGGGCGCCGCCCCGGAGTTGAAACCCCGGGGCGGCGTCATGTTCCTGCGGCCTGAAGTTGACGGCTGGATTTTACGGGAACGTAAGTTTCCAGCTGTTGATGTAGCCGGTGTCCTGTGCCGCCACGTCCTGGACCTTCAACTTCCATACCCCGTTGGCGACTTCGGAGGACGCGTTGACCGTGTAGGTCGCCTGCACGTTGTCCGCCGAGTCGGACGAGCTGGAGTTCTTCAGGCGGTACGCCGACCCGTCCGGAGCCACCAGATCGATCACCAGGTCACCGCGCCAGGTGTGCACGATGTCGACCGAGACCGAGAGGTTCGACGGGGCGTTGCCCGTCCGCCCGGACACGGTGACCGACGAGGTGACGGCTGCCCCGTTGTCCGGAATCGACACGTCGGCCGTGTTCTCGAACGACGTACCGCCGCCCCCACCGCCACCGGAGCGCGCACCGACCGCCACGGCCGCCCACGCGTCCTGCACCGCCTTGTACTCGGCGCCCGTCGTGCCGTACAGCTCACCCGCCGCCGCGAGCGTCCCGGTGCGGGCCGCCGCGTAGTTGGTGGTGGACGTGAACTTCGTGGTGAGCGCCCGGTACCAGATCTGGAGCGCCTTGTCCCGGCCGATGCCGGTGACCGGAAGCCCGTCCGAGGTGGGCGAGTTGTAGCTGACGCCGTTGATGACCTTGGCGCCGCTGCCCTCGCTCAGCAGGTAGAAGAAGTGGTTGGCGACGCCCGAGGAGTAGTGCACGTCGAGGTTGCCGACACCCGAGTACCAACTGTCCGCCGAGCCGCCGTCCTTGCTCGGCTTGTCCATGTAACGCAGCGGTGTGCCGTCGCCGTTGATGTCGATCTTCTCGCCGATGAGGTAGTCGCCGACATCGGTGGAGTTGTTGGCGTAGAACTCGACGCCGGTGCCGAAGATGTCGGAGGTCGCCTCGTTCAACCCGCCCGACTCACCGGAGTAGTTGAGCCCGGCGGTGTTCGAGGTGACGCCGTGGCTCATCTCGTGGCCCGCCACGTCCAGCGCCGTCAGCGGGTCCGCGTTGCCGGAGCCGTCGCCGTAGGTCATGCAGAAGCAGCTGTCGTCCCAGAAGGCGTTGACGTACGAATTCCCGTAGTGGACACGGGAGTAGGCGCCGACGCCGTTGTTCTTGATGCCGCTGCGGCCGAAGGTGTTCTTGTAGAAGTCCCAGGTCTCCGCCGCGCCGTAGTGCGCGTCGGCGCCGGCCGTCGCCGCGTTCGACGTGGTGCCGTTGCCCCAGGTGTTGCTGGTCTGCGAGAACAGCGTGCCGGTGCCGGACGTCCCGTGGTTCAGGTTGTACGTCTTGTGGCCGCCGCGGTCGCCGTCGGTGAGGGTGTAGGTGGAGCCCGACTGGGTCGTGGTCAGCGAAACCTGGCCGCTGTACTGGGTGTTGCCGGTGCCGGTGGCGTTCTCGATGCCCTGGTACTCGTAGAGCTTCTTGCCGGTGGCCGCGTCGGTGATGACGTGCAGTTGGTTGGGGGTGCCGTCGTCCTGGAGGCCGCCGACGACCGTCTCGTAGGCGAGGACCGGCTTGCCGCTCGCGGCCCAGATCACCTTGCGCGCCGAGTCGGCGGCCGACTTGGTGGAGCCGAGGGCCTTGGCGCGGGAGACGGCCTGCTTCTCCGCGGTCGCCGTGGCGATGCTCGGGGTCAGGTCGGAGACCGCGATGGTGGCGTTCGTCGCCTTGACGACGTGGGTGGTCGCACCGGACTTGGCGGTGTCGACGACGAGGTCGCCGCCGAGGACCGGGAGGCCCGCGTAGGTGCGCTCGTAGCGGGTGTGGACCGTGCCGTCCGCGTCCTTGACGACGTCACGGGCGACGAGCGTCTCCTTGGCGCCGAGGCCGATGTCCTTGGCGGTCGCGACCCGCGCCGACTGGGCGTCGCGGATCAGTTCGGCGCGCTGCGAGGGGGAGAGCGAGAGGGCCGCGTGCGCCGGATTCCCCTTGCTCGCAAGGGGTTTGGCGGGAGCGGCGGCGGAGGTCGCGCCGACCTGGACGGCGGCGGCGAGCAGAGCGGTGACGCCGGCTGCGGCGACTATGTGGGAGGTGCGTCTGCGCGAGGAATTGCTTCTCAACACTGACTCCTTCAGGACGGTCGCGGATCACGCGACCAGGGGAGATCACAGGGATCACAGGCGTGAAACTGTGGGGTTGCTGTGAAGCGCCAGTGGGAAGAGTGGCAGCAGCCCGCGCTTTCTGTCAGGAGCGCGTCAGGAACTTGGCCGGAATTCGTTCGTTGTCCGGATGTTCATGTTCGCTATACGAACCGGTGGAGGGTGGAGGGCGACTACCGGCCACCGTGCCACGAGTGCCACAGCGCCGCGTACGCCCCCTGAGCCGCCACCAGCTCCTCGTGCGGGCCGAGTTCGGTCAGCAGACCGTTCTCCATCACGGCCACCCGGTCCGCGTCGTGCGCGGTGTGCAGCCGGTGGGCGATCGCGATCACCGTACGGCCCTCCAGTACGGCGGCCAGCGCGCGCTCGGTGTGCCGGGCGGTGGCCGGATCCAGCAGGGCCGTCGCCTCGTCCAGGATCAGTGTGTGCGGGTCCGCCAGCACGACTCGGGCCAGGGCGAGTTGCTGGGCCTGCGAGCCGTCCGTGGCCGAACCGTCCGCGCCCAGCGGGGTGTTCAGCCCCTCCGGCAGTTCCCGCACCCACTCCTCGGCGCCGACCGCCGCCAGGGCCGCCCACAACTCCTCGTCCGTGGCGGCCGGTTCGGCGATCAGGAGGTTCTCGCGGACCGAGCCCAGGAAGACATGGTGCTCCTGGGTGACCAGCACCACCTGGCGGCGCAGCGTCTCCGGCGCCAGCCCGTGGACCGGCACACCGCCCACGGTCACCGTGCCCTCGGTCGGCGCGTCGACGCCCGCCAGCAGCCGGCTCAGCGTGGTCTTCCCGGCGCCGGACGGACCGACCACCGCCAGCCGCTCACCCGGTCGTACGGTCAGGTCGACGCCATGCAGCACCTCGCCGCCGCGCTCGTAGGCGTACCGCACCCCGGTCACATCGATCCGGTCGTCCGCCGGAGCCGGGGCCTCGCCGTCCCCCTCCGCGCGGGGCGCCCGGGCCAGCCCCTCCACCCGGGCGAACGAGGCGCCGCTGCTCTGGAGTTGCTCGATCCGCATCAGGATCTGGTCCAGCGGCTCGGTGAACTGCCGCAGATACAGCGCGGCCGCCACCACCGCGCCGACGCCGACCGCCCCGCGCCCGTGCAGCCACCCGCCCACGAGCAGCACACCGGCCACCGGGATGGTGTACGACACCTCGACCGCCGGGAAGAACACGGTCCGCAGATACAGCGTGTACAACCGGCTCCGCAGGGCCGCCCGCAGGGTGTCCCGGCTCGCGGTGACCCGCTGCTCCCGGAGCCGGAACGCCTCCACAGTGCGGGCCCCGGACGCGGTCGCCGTGAGGATCTCGGCGACCTCCGAATTGGCCGCGCCCTCCGCGAGATAGCCGTCCCGGGCCCGGCGCAGATACCAGCGCAGGGCGAACCAGATCGGTGTCAGACCCAGCACCCCGAACAGCCCGAGCAGCGGGTCGAGCGCGAACACCGCGCCCATCACGAAGGCCGCCTGCACGAAGCTGACCAGCAGATCGGGCCCGACGTCCCGCAGGGTCGTCCCCACGATGGCCACGTCCGCCGTGCCGCGCGCGGTCAGGTCACCCGTCCCGGCCCGCTCCACCACCGACGCGGGCAGCGCCAGCGCCCGATCGACGAAGTCCTCCCGGACCCGGGCCAGCGTGCGCTCCCCGAACCGATGCCCCACGTACCGCGCCCAGCGCGCCAGCAGCAGTTGGGCCAGCGCACACACCACGATGACCAGCGCCAGCCGGTCCACCGTGCCGACCCCGGCCCCGCCCCGCACCTCGTCCACAATCCGCCCCAGCAGCCACGGCCCGGCCAGCCCGGCCCCGGCCGCCAGCGAGTTCACCACGAGCACGACGACGAACGCCCGCCGATCGACCCGGATCAGCCGCATGGCGGCCCGCCGCACGTCCGCACTTCCGGCGACGGGCAGTTGTCCTGTGGATACCGGGGCCGGCGTCACCGTATGACCTCTTCCGCGTCCGTGTCCCGGGCCACCAGCGCGCGGTAGCCGGGCTCGTAGTCCAGCAGGCCCCGGTGGGTGCCGGTGGCCGCGAGTTTGCCGTCGACCAGGTAGTGGACGGTGTCCGCGTGGTCGAGGACCAGTGGGGACGTCGTGGTCACCACCGTCGTACGGCCTGCGCGCTCCTCGCGCAGATGGCGTGCGACCGCCGCCTCCGTGTGGGCGTCCAGCGCCGAGGTGGGTTCCACCGCGAGGAGTACCTCCGGCTCGGCGAGCAACGCCCTTGCCAGGCGCACCCGTTGACGCTGTCCTCCGGAGAGGCTGCGGCCCTGTGCGGCCACCGGCGAGTCCAGGCCCTCCGGCAGTCCCTGCACGATGTCGTCGGCGGCGGACGCGTGCACGGCCCGCGCCAGCGATTCCTCGGACGGCTCCCGGCGCCCGGACACCACCTCCCGCAGCGGTCCGGCGAACAGGTCGGCCTCGTTGTCGGCGACCAGGATCCGCGAGCGCACCTGGTCCAGCGGAATCGCGTCGAGCCGCACCCCGCCCCAGGTGGCCGCGGACGGCGTGTACCGGCCGAGGCGGTCGACCACGGCCAGGGCGTCGGAGGGCCGGGCGCCCACCAGTGCGGTCAGTCGGCCCGGCAGGATCCGTACTCCCGAGTCGGGGTCGTGCAGTGCGGCCGGTTCGGCGGGGGCGGGCGTCGTTCCGGTGTCCGCTACGGGTTCCAGGCGCAGCAGTTCCACGACCCGCCGCGCGGCCACCACGCCCCGGCTCAGCTCGTAGACCATCTGGATGAAGAAGGCCACCGGGCCGATCAGGACCGCGACATAGCCGTACACGGCGACCAACTCGCCGATGCTGAGCCGCCCTTGGGCCGCCAGTCGGGCCGCGAGCCAGGTCACCACGGCGAGGAACAGCGTCGGCAGGCCCACCCCGATCGCCTGCACCCAGCTCGCCACCGCGCCCACCCGGTAGCCCTGCGCCCGCAGCCGCTGCGAGTCACGCCGGAACGCGTCCGCGAACAGCCCTTTGCCACCCAGGCCGTTGAGGACCCGCAGGCCGCCCGCGAGGTCGCCGATCCGCGCGGTCAGCACGCTCTGCCGCTCCCGGTACTCCGTCTCCACACCCTGCAACCGCACTGTCAACGGCCCCGCGAGCAGCGCTATCACCGGCACACCCAGCAGGACCACGGCGGCCAGCGGCGCCGAGATCGACAGCAGTACCCCGGCGACCACGCCGTAGACGACCAGCGCACCGAAGCCGGGCCCCACTACGGTCAGCGACTGGGCGATCGTCCACACGTCGCCGACGCCGACCGTGATCACCTCACCGGCCCGCGCCCGGCGCGACAGCACCGCGCCCAGCCGCACCGCCTGCCCGACGATCAGTTTCACCGTGCGGAAGTTGGCGTCGATCCGCACCCGGGTCATCGTGCGGTGCCGCATGATGCTCAGCCACGAGTTGACCGCCCCGACCGCGAACAGCACCCCGGTCCACCAGGCCAGCGCGCCCAGATGCCCCGGCACCAGCCCGTCGTCGACCGCCCGGGACATCAGATAGGGCGCCGCCGCCATCAGCACCATCCACACGCTCGACAGCAGCGCCCCGGACACCGCCCGCTCCCACTGCCGCAGCACCAGCCACCACAGGAACCGCCAGCCGCCCCGGCAGTCGGGTGTCCCGGGATCCTCGTACGCGTCGATCATCGCCGCCCCCGTATGTGCTGTGTCGGTTCCGCTTGATCGTTAGTAGTGGGCCCTGCGGAAACGCCTGGATCCGGGTGTCGTGAGCACTGGCCGCGTCGGTTCATGGTGAGCAATTCGGTCCCTGGTGGTCGGCGAGGGTGGTTACTTTCCGTTGTGCCACCTGGTTTCGTCCGGGGAACTGCAACGGCTGGGGTTATGACGACGGGGCGGTGGTGTGACCCAGGAACGCTGTGGTGGTCTTCACGAACTGCTCGGCGTCGTCGAGCCACGGGTAGTGTCCGGTGCTGGGCTGGATGACGAGTTCGGCGTTCGGGAAGAGGCCCGCGAACTCGGCCATGGTGTGGGGAGGGGCTCCCAGGTCGGTTTCACCGGCCAGCAGGAGGACCGGCGGGGTGAACTGGGCGAGTGCGGTGCGGGTGGTGTCCGGGTCGAAAGCGCCTTCGGCGCCGAAGGCGGCGACGATCTCCGGGTTCATCCGTTCGTCCCCGGCGGCCTGATGCGCCTGAGCCGCCTCGTCCCAGCGGCCGTAGGAGAACGGTGCGATGGCGTTCCAGCTTTCGGCGGTGGCCTTGCCCGCCACGATCGCTTCCAGGGCCGCGAACGCTTCCGGGAACCACGGTTCGTTCCGGCGGAGCTGTGCGGTCTCCAGCCGGAGGCCTCCTGTGACGGTGAGGCCGACGGCCCTGATGCTCGGCGTGATCAGGGCGAGCTTGTTGACGTTTTCCGGGTGACGGCTCACGTAGAGCGCGGCGAGATTGGCACCGGCGCAGTGAGCGAGCAGGTCCATCCGATCGAGTCCGAGGTGCTGGCGCAGGGCTTCGACGTCGTCGACGAGTCGGTCACAGCGGTAGGAGGCGGTGTCCTCGGAAGTTGCGGACTCGCCGGTGCCGCGGAGATCTAGCCTGATCAACTGCCGATGCGAGGAAAGGCTGCCGAGGTCGCCGAGGTATGCGGAGTCGGTCGGGCCTCCGGGGAGGCAGACCACCGGGGAACCGTCTCCGAACACGTGGTATGCGAGCGTGGTTCCGTCGTGCGCGGAGAAGGTAGGCATGGTCAAGACCCTGTCAGCGGTGTTCGGGCGGGAGCAACCGGGTTTCCCGGCGCGGTGGTCGTCGCGCAGGGACAGGAGACGAGTGGCTTCGCCGAGGAAGCGGCGACCGCTTCCTGTGATCGCGGATTTGCTGATCCACTGCCAACGACCACCTTCATTGCTGACGAAGTCGCGGATCCTGGATGCTGTCCGCTCACGCGAGACTGTCCCGCCACGCCCGGTGCAGATCCGCGAACCGCCCGGTCCCCGCGATCAGTTCGGCCGGGCTGCCGTCCTCGACGATCCTGCCGTGCTCCATCACGAGCACCCGGTCCGCGATCTCCACGGTGGACAGCCGGTGCGCGATCACCACCGCCGTACGGCCCCGCAGGACCGTCGACATGGCCCGCTGCACGGCCCGTTCGCCCGGCACGTCGAGCGAACTCGTCGCCTCGTCCAGGATCAGCACCGCCGGGTCGGCGAGCAACGCCCGTGCGAACGCGACGAGTTGGCGCTGACCGGCTGAGATACGGCCACCCCGCTTGCGGACGTCCGTGTCGTAGCCGTCGGGCAGCGCGCTGATGAAGTCGTGTGCGCCGATCGCCTTCGCGGCCCGCTCGATCTCCTCACGGGGCGCGTCCGGACGCCCGATCGCGATGTTCTCGGCGACCGTGCCCGAGAACAGGAAGGCCTCCTGCGTCACCATCACCACCGCGCGCCGCAGCTCGGGCCCGGACAACTCGCGCAGGTCGACGCCGTCGAGCAACACCCGCCCCTCAGTGGGGTCGTAGAAGCGGGCCAGCAGCTTGGCCAGGGTGGACTTGCCCGCGCCGGTGGAACCGACCACGGCGACCGTCTGCCCGGCGGGGAGGGCGAGGTCGAAGGCGGGCAGCACCTCGCCGCCGGTGCGGTAGGCGAAGCGCACGCCGTCGAAGACGACCTCACGGCCGGGCTGCGACGAGGCAAGTTCCGGGAGTTGCACGGGTGTTGAGGGCTCCGGCACCGAGGGGGTCTGGGCGAGCAGGCCCGCGATCTTCTCCAGGGAGGCGGCGGCCGACTGGTAGGAGTTGAGGAACATGCCGAGCCGGTCGATCGGGTCGTAGAGCCGCCGTAGATACAGCACCGCGGCGGCCAGCACCCCCAGCTCCAGCGAGCCGTCCGCGACCCGGCTCGCGCCCCACAGCACGATCGCCGCGACGGCGGTGTTCGCGACCAGCCGGGAGCCGGTGACATAGCGGGCCATCTCCAACAGGGCGTCGCCGTTGGACCGTTCGTGCCGCTCGTTGAGGACCCGGAAGTCGGCGTCGTTGACGTCCTCGCGGCGGAAGGCGCGCACCGGACGGATGCCGTTCATCGTCTCCACGAACTTCACGATCACCCGCGCGATCGCCGTGGAGCGCACCGCGTACACCCGCACCGCGCGCCGCTGGTAGACCCGCACCAGCCCGTACAGCGGCACGAAGGACGCCACCGCGACCGCGCCGAGCCCCAGGTCCAGCCAGAGGAGCATCGCCGAGATGTACACGAACGACAGGACGACCGTGATCAGTTCCTGGAGTCCCTCGCTGAGCAGTTCGCGCAGGGCCTCGACGTCCGTGGTGGAACGCGAGATGAGCCGGCCCGAGGTGTAGCGCTCGTGGAAGTCGATGCTGAGGGCCTGCGCGTGCCGGAAGATCCGGCCCCGCAGATCGAGCAGCACATCCTGGTTGACGCGCGCGGAGGCGCCGATGAACGCGTACTGGAGCCCGCCGGAGACGAGAGCGCAGAGCAGATAGCCGACGGCCACGGCGATCAGCGGCCCGTGGTCGTGCGCGCGGAACGCGGGGACCGCCCGGTCGATGGCGTACGCCACGAGCAGCGGCCCCGCCTGCACCGCGGCCTGCTGGAGCAGCAGCAGGAGCGTGGTGACCGCGACCCGCGCCTTCATCGGCGCGAGCAGCGACCGCAGCAGGGCGGCGGTGGCGCCCGGGGGAGTGGGCAGGACGTCGTGGTCGAAGGGGTCGCTCGCGGCGGGCGGGCGTGGGGGTTCCTGGCCGTCGTCGGTGGCGGGCGCCGAGGTGGTCGGGGCGGTCATCGTGCGTCCTCCTGTTCCTGAATACCCGAGTGCTCCCGGATGCCCGAGTGCTCCGGGACACCCGACATGAGATGCGCGTACTCCGCGTTCGTCCGCAGGAGGTCCTGGTGGGTGCCGACCGCCGTGATCCGGCCCTCGGACAGCAGGGCCACGCGGTCCGCGAGGAGGACCGTGGAGGGGCGGTGGGCCACGATCAACGCCGTGGTGTCGGCGAGGACTTGACGCAGGGCGGCCTCCACGGCGGCCTCCGTGTGGACGTCCAGGGCGGAGAGCGGGTCGTCGAGGACCAGGAAGCGGGGGCTGCCGACCACCGCCCGCGCGAGGGCGAGCCGCTGGCGCTGGCCGCCGGAGAGGCTCAGGCCCTGCTCGCCGACCTGGGTGTCCGTGCCCTGGGGCAGCGCGTGCGCGAAATCGGCCTGGGCGACGGCGAGAGCGTGCTCCAACTCGGGCCGCCCCGCGCCTCCTTCGACTCCCATGAGGACGTTCTCCCCGACGCTCGCCGAGAACAATGTCGGTTCCTCGAAGGCCACCGCCACCTTCGCTCGCAGCTCCTCGCGGGGCATCGCCCTGATGTCCTCGCCGTCCAGGGTGATCCGGCCCGAGGTCACCTCGTGCAGACGCGGGACCAGCGCCGTGAGGGTGGTCTTGCCGGTGCCGGTGGCGCCGACCAGGGCCATGGACTCGCCGGGTCTGATGTGCAGATCGATGTGGTCCAGGACAGGCGGGGAGTCGGCGGCGGCGTCGGGATAGCGGAACACCACGTCACGGAAGCGCAGCCCGCCGTCCCGCTCGGCGGGCCGCGGCTCGGCCACGACCCGGGAGTCCTCCGGGGCCTCGTCCATCACCTCGAAGTAGCGCTCGGTGGCCGTCGCCGCCTCCTGGCTCATCGCCAGCAGGAAGCCGATCGACTCCACCGGCCAGCGCAGCGCGAGCGCCGTGGACAGGAACGCGACCAGCGTGCCCGCCGACAGGTTCCCGTCCGCGACCTGCACCGTGCCCAGCACCAGCGTCGCCCCGAGCGCCAGCTCCGGCAGCGTCACGATGACACCCCAGATCGTGGCCAGCAGCCGGGCCTTGCGCAGCTCGGTGCCGCGCAGGGTCCGGGACAGCTCACGGAAGGCCCGCGCCTGGCTGCGGTGCCGGCCGAACCCCTTGATGATCCGGATGCCGAGCACGCTCTCCTCGACGACCGTCGTCAGATCGCCGACCTGGTCCTGCGCGAGCCGCGCCACGTGCGCGTACCGCCGCTCGAACACCACACAGGTGACGACCACCGGCACGGCGGGCCCCAGGATCACCAGCCCCAGCGTCCAGTCCTGGAGCAGCATGATGACCACGCCCACCAGGATCGTCACCGCGTTGACCAGCAGGAACGTCAGCGGAAAGGCGAGGAACATGCGCAGCAGCATCAGGTCGGTGGTGCCCCGGGAAAGGAGCTGGCCCGAGGGCCACCGGTCGTGGAAGGACACCGGCAGCCGCTGGAGATGCCGGTACAGATCCGCCCGCATCCCCGCCTCGACATGCGACAGCGGCCGCGCGACCAGCCACCGCCGCAACCCGAAAAGGCCGGCCTCCGCGACACCGAGCAGCAGCAGGTACAGCGCCCCGAGCCACACCCCCGCCGTGTCCCGCTCGGCGACCGGCCCGTCCACCATCCACTTCAGGACGAGCGGGAACACCAGCCCCGTACAGGACGCGACGATCGCGACGGCGGCGGCCGCGAACAGCCGCGCCCGCACCGGCCGTACATACGGCCACAGCCGGGCGAGGACGCGGACGGCGGATCGGTTCTCGGCGGTTGCACGTGTCGTCGACATCACGGGCGAGCCTACGGACCGGCACTGACAGTGCCCACCGAGTTTTGGCCGACCAGGGCTCCGACCAGGGTCCTAGGACCGGCCGCGGTGCCGGTCGCCGGTCCGGTCGTAGCGCCGTATCAACCGATCGGTCGATGTCCCTTCGAGCGCGATGGCCGATGTGCCCGGCCCGCCCCCGGCGGGACCCTCGGAGCATGTCAGCCACACCCGTCATCGAAGTCACCGCACTGCGCAAGTCCTACGGCGGCCGGGCCGTCGTCGACGGTGTCTCCTTCGCCGTCGAGGAGGGCGAGATCTTCGGGATCCTCGGCCCGAACGGCGCCGGGAAGACCACCACCGTCGAGTGCGTCGAGGGACTGCGCGTCCCCGACGCGGGCCGGGTCCGCGTCACCGGCCTCGACCCCGTCGCCGACCACGAGCAGGTCGCCCGCGTGCTGGGCGCCCAGCTCCAGGAGAGCGAACTCCAGGCCAAACTCACCGTCCGCGAGGCCCTGGAGCTGTACGCGTCCTTCTATCCGCACCCCGCCGACTGGAAGCCGCTGGCCGAACGCCTAGGCCTGACCGCCCAGTTGACCACCCGGTTCGCGAAACTCTCCGGTGGCCAGAAGCAGCGCCTGTTCATCGCGCTCGCGCTGATCGGCGACCCCCGGGTCGTCGTCCTCGACGAACTGACCACCGGCCTCGACCCGCGCGCCCGCCGCGACACCTGGCAGCTCATCGAGGAGGTCCGGGCGAGCGGGGTCACCGTCCTGCTCGTCACCCACTTCATGGAGGAGGCGCAGCGCCTCTGCGACCGGATCGCCGTGATCGACCAGGGCAGGGTGGCCGCGCTGGACACCCCGGACGGGCTGATCCGCCGCTCGGCGGGCTCCACCGTCATCAGCTTCACGCCCTCCGCTCCGCTGGACGACGGTGACCTGAACGCGCTGCCCGCGCTCACCGCCGTGACCCGCAAGGACGGCCGGATCACGCTCTCCGGCACCGACGAGACCGTCAACGCCGTCATCACCCTGCTCGCCCGCGGCCACATCACCGCCCACCAACTCCGGGTCTCCGACGCCACGTTGGACGACGCCTTCCTGGACCTGACGGAGGTCACCCGATGAACACCGCGGTCCTGCGCGCCGAGTCGCGCCTCTTCCGCCGCGAACCGGGCGCGCTCTTCTGGATCCTGGCCTTCCCCACCCTGCTCCTGGTGATCCTGGGCTCCATCCCCGGCTTCCGCCACCACCAGGCCGACCTCGGCGGCCTGCGCACGGTCGACGTGTACGTCCCGGTCGCCGTCCTGCTCGGCATGATCGTCGGCGCGCTCCAGTCGATGCCGCAGAACCTCACCGGCTACCGCGAACGCGGCATCCTGCGCCGCATGTCCGCCACCCCGATCCGCCCGTCCGCCCTGCTCTCCGCGCAGATGCTGGTCTACGGCACGGCGGCCCTGGCCTCCGCCCTGTGCGCGCTGATCGTCGGCCGCCTCGCCTTCGACGTCCGCCTCCCGAAGCAGCCCTACGGCTATCTCCTCGCCCTGCTCCTCGCGGTCCTCGCCGCGCTCGCGCTGGGCGCGGTGGTCTCCGCGCTGTCGCGGACCACAAAGATCGCCGGTGCGATCGGCTCGGCCGTGTTCTTCCCGATGATGTTCTGCGCGGGCGTGTGGATCCCGGTGCAGGCGATGCCGGACACCCTTGCCCGGATCGTCGGCTACACCCCCTTCGGCGCCGCCGCCGAGGCCCTGAACCGGGCGGCGGCCGGGAACTGGCCGGGCTGGACCCACCTGGGCGTGCTCGTGGCCTGGACCGTGCTGCTCACGGCGGGCGCCTCCCGCTGGTTCCGCTGGGAGTAGGGGAGCGCCGTGCAGACTGGGGAGATGACCACCGCGGACCGGCAGATCGAGCGGCGCTGGGAGCAACTGCACACCTGGGGGCCGTACGGGCTGCTCGGCATCGGTGTCGTCCTCGCGCTCGCCTCCTCCGGTCCCGTCGACATCGACACCCGGTGGTACGCCGCCTGGACCCTGGTCGGCGCCGCGCTCGTCCTCCAGTTGTGGTGGCACGGCACTCGTTCCCGGCAGCCCGGCGGCCGTCGGACCCCGTCCCGGGCGGGGACCGGGTACTACGCCGTCCGCTGGGCCATCGCCTTCGCCCTCACCTGGCTCAACCCGTTCTTCGCGTTCTACGCCGCCGCCGGCTACATGGACGCCGACGAGACGATCCCGGGCAGGACATGGCAGCGACTCGCACTGGTCGCGAGTTCGGTGACCGTGGCCGGCGCGCAAGCCGGTGGGATGCCGTTCGGGAGCGCGGTCCAGTGGATGGTCTTCCTCGCGCTCCTGGTCACCATGTCCGCCCTCCAGATGGTGGTCGCCCATCTTCAGGAGCAGGAGATGCGGCGCTCCCACGAGCGCGGCGACACCATCGCCGAACTCGAACGCACCAACACCGCCCTGCAACAGGCCCTCGACGAGAACGCCGCCCTGCACGCCCAACTCCTCGTCCAGGCAAGGGAAGCGGGGGTCGCCGACGAACGCCGCCGACTGGCCGCCGAGATCCACGACACCATCGCCCAGGGCCTCACCGGCATCATCGCCCAGCTCCAAGTCGTGGCGGGCGCACCCGACTTGACGACCGCCCGCACCCATCTCGACCGCGCCTCCGCACTCGCCCGGCACAGCCTCGGCGAGGCCCGCCGCTCCGTGCAGAACCTCGCCCCCGTGGCCCTGGAACACGACGGACTGCCCGAGGCTTTGAAGAACACCGTCGCGGAATGGGGTGAACGCACCAATGTCCGCGCCGAGTTCACCGTCACCGGCACCACCGAGCAGCTCCACGACGAGCTCTCGGCGACCCTGCTGCGGATCGCCCAGGAGGCGCTGTCGAACGCGGCCCGGCACGCCCGCGCCACCCGCGTCGGCGTCACCCTCTCCTTCCTCGGCGACGAGGTCATCCTCGACATCCGCGACGACGGCCAGGGCTTCGACCCGCTCGCGCTGCCCGACCGCACCCACGCCGGCGGCTTCGGCCTCGACGGCATGCGCGCCCGCGCCGAACGCATCGCCGGTTCCCTCGCCGTCGAGTCCGAGCCCGGGCACGGCACGGCCCTGTCGGCTCGCGTACCGTTGGTCCGCCATGAGTGACGACCTGCGTGACGAGCCGCTGATCTCCGTTCTGATCGTCGACGACCATCCCGTCGTACGCGACGGTCTGCGGGGCATGTTCGACTCCGCGCCCGGATTCCGTGTCCTGGGCGAGGCGTCCGACGGCGTCGAGGCCGTGGCGCGGGCCGCCGCCCTCGACCCCGACGTGATCCTGATGGACCTGCGGATGCCGGGCGGTGGGGGAGTCGACGCCATCCGCGAGCTGACCCGCCGCTCCGCCCGCGCCAAGGTGCTCGTCCTGACGACGTACGACACCGACTCCGACACCCTGCCCGCGATCGAGGCCGGCGCGACGGGCTATCTGCTGAAGGACGCTCCGCGCGACGAGCTGTTCACCGCCGTCCGCGCCGCGGCGGCAGGCCGCACGGTCCTCTCGCCCGCCGTCGCCTCCCGACTGGTCTCCGCGGTCCGCGGCCCCCAGACCCCCGGCAAGGAACCACTCTCCGCCCGCGAACGCGAAGTGCTGGTCCTCGTCGCCAAGGGCACCTCCAACCGCGAGATCGCCCGCGAACTGTTCATCAGCGAGGCGACGGTGAAGACCCATCTCACCCACCTCTACGGCAAGTTGGGCGTCAAGGACCGCGCGGCCGCGGTGGCGGTGGCGTACGACCGGGGCATCCTCGGCTGAGGCGGTCAGCCGACCACCTTGAGCAGCAGCACCGCCCGCGCCGGCACGGTGATCGCCGCCCCCGCCCGGTGCACCACCCCCGGCGCCTCCCCCTGTTCCTCCCGCGAGGTGTCGACGACCACCTCGTACCGCTCCGCCCACGGCGGCCCCGGCAGCACGAAACTCACCGGGCGGTCACCGGCGTGCAGGACGGCGAGGAAGCTGTCGTCGACGATCGGGGCGCCGCGTTCGTCGCGGCCGGGGATGTCCCGGCCGGAGAGATACATGCCCAGGGTGGCGGCGGGCGCGTACCAGTCCCGTTCCGTCATCTCCGCGCCGCGCGCGGTGAACCAGGCCAAGTCCCTGATGCCGTCCGCCGAATGGGCCCGCCCGGAGAAGAACGCCCGGCGGCGCAGCACCGGATGGCGGTGCCGCAGCTCGATCAGGCGGGCGGTGAGATCGGTCAGCGCCCGCCAGCCGGGGTCGTCCAGCAGCCCCCAGTCCACCCAACTGATCTCGTTGTCCTGGCAGTAGGCGTTGTTGTTGCCCCGCTGCGTCCGCCCCAGCTCGTCGCCCGCGACCAGCATCGGCACCCCCGTGGACAGCAGCAGCGTGGTGAGGAGGTTCCTCAACTGCCGCCGCCGCAGCGCCCGTACGCGCTCGTCGCCGGTCTCGCCCTCCGCCCCGCAGTTCCAGGAGCGGTTGTCGTCGGTGCCGTCCCGGTTGCCCTCGCCGTTTGCCTCGTTGTGCTTGCGTTCGTACGACACCAGGTCGCGGAGCGTGTAACCGTCGTGCGCCGTGACGAAGTTGACGGAGGCGTAGGGGCGCCGACCGCCCCACGCGTACAGGTCGCTCGACCCCGAGAGCCGGTACCCGAGGTCCCGTACGTCCGGCAGCGTGCCCCGCCAGAAGTCCCGCACGGCGTTGCGATAGCGGTCGTTCCACTCCGTCCACAGGGGCGGGAAGGCGCCCACCTGGTAGCCGCCGGAGCCGACGTCCCAGGGCTCGGCGATCAGCTTCACCCGGCGCAGCACCGGGTCCTGGGCGATCACGGCGAGGAACGGCGACAGCATGTCGACGTCGTGCATCGAGCGGGCCAGCGCTGCCGCGAGGTCGAAGCGGAAGCCGTCCACGCCCATCTCCGTGACCCAGTAGCGCAGCGAGTCGGTGATGAGCCGGAGGACATGCGGCTGCACCACGTGCAGGGTGTTGCCGCAGCCCGTGTAGTCCGTGTAGCGGCGGGCGTCGCTCTGGAGGCGGTAGTAGCCGCGGTTGTCGATGCCCTTGAGGGACAGCATCGGCCCCAACTCGCCCGCTTCCGCGGTGTGGTTGTAGACCACGTCGAGGATGACCTCGATCCCGGCCGCGTGCAGGGCCCGCACCATCCGCTTGAACTCGCCGACCTGCTGCCCCGCCGTACCGGTCGCCGCGTAGGCCGCGTGCGGGGCGAAGTAGCCGATGGAGTTGTAACCCCAGTAGTTCTTCAGGCCCTTGCGCAGCAGATGGTCCTCGTGTGCGAACTGGTGGACGGGCAGCAGCTCCACGGCCGTCACGCCCAGCTTCACCAGGTGCTCGATCGCGGCCGGGTGTGCCAACCCGGCGTAGGTGCCCCGGAGTTCCTCCGGGATGCCCGGGTGCAGTTTGGTGAAGCCGCCGACATGTAGCTCGTAGATCACCGAGTCCGCCCACGGTGTCTTCGGGCGGCGGTCGTCCATCCACTCGTCGTCGGTCGCGTCGTCGTGCACGACGACACCCTTCGGGACGTACGGCGCCGAGTCCCGGTCGTCGCGCACGGTGTCCGCGACCTGCTGCTGCGGCCAGTCCCGCACATGCGCGTACACCTCCGGCGGCAACCCGAACTCCCCGTCCACCGCCCGCGCGTACGGGTCCAGGAGCAGCTTCGCCGGATTCCAGCGGGCGCCGGTCCACGGATCCCAACGGCCGTGCACCCGGAAGCCGTAGCGCTGCCCCGGCATGACACCCGGCAGGAAGCCGTGCCAGATCTCATGCGTCAACTCGGTGAGCGGGACGGCCGTTTCCCCTCCTTCTGGCCCTTCCTGGTCGAACAGACACAGCTCGACCGACTCCGCGCCCCCCGCCCACAGCGCGAAGTTGGTGCCGGGCACCCCGTCCGGGCCGACCCGGAACCGGGCGCCCAGAGGCATCGGCGTCCCCGGCCACACGGGCACGGGCGGCGCGGGGCGCGGAGCGCCGTTCAGCGCGGGGGCGGCACGCGGCGACGGCACGGCCGTGTCGGCCGCCTCTGTCGCGTCCGCCGCGCTTTCGACGGACCGCTCCACCGGCACGCCGCCGTCGACGCGCCCCTCCTGCACGGCCTCCTGCTCGGCTGCGCTCGACACCGTCCGGCCTCCCGCGACTCATGGAACGACGAGGTGAAGGGCGTACGGCGTCCCGGCCGCGCCTGCCTGTCCTGTCGTCCTCCCCACTGTTCTGCCCAGAGCTTGCGTCGCACTCACGTTTCCCTGAGGCAGGCCCGCTCGTTGAGCACCCCGTGAGGCATGCACAAGGGCGCGCGCGACGCGCAGGGGTCGCACTGGCCGCCGTACTGACATGGGCAGGACTGCTGGCCGGAGCCACCGGCTGTACTTCCGACGGTTCGGGCGGGAGCGGCATCGACGAACTCTTCGGCAAGGCACCGGCACCCGAGGACGTGATCAGGATCTCCCCCGACGACGCCGCCAAGGGCGTCAAACCCGACCAGCGGCTCCTGGTCCGGGTGCCCAGCGGACGGCTGGAGTCGGTGCAGGTCGTCAAGGAGCAGGACGCCCAGGACACCCCGGTCCCCGGCCGGATCTCCGACGACGGACTGCGCTGGGAACCCGAGGACCCCAAGCTCGCGCTGGCCGCCGAGTACACCGTCGACGCGGTCGCCCTGGACGGCGACGGCCGCCGCTCCGCCCGGCACGCCACGTTCACGACCTACGTCCCCGACGAGCGGTTCATCGGCTACGTCACCCCCGAGAACCGCGCCACCGTCGGCACCGGAATGATCGTGTCCCTCGGCTTCAACCGGGAGATCAAGAACCGGGCCGCCGTAGAACGCGCCGTCCACGTCACCGCGAAACCGGCCGTGGAGGTCCGCCCCCACTGGTTCGGCACCACCCGCCTCGACTTCCGCCCCGAGACCTACTGGAAACCCGGCACCCAGGTCACCGTCTCCCTGCGTCTGCGCGACGTCGAGGGCGCACCCGGGGTCTACGGACTCCAGTACAAGACGTTCTCCTTCACCGTCGGCCGCAGCCAGGTCTCCCTCGTCGACGCGGCCGAGCACACCATGGAGGTGCGGCGCGACGGCGACCTCCTGGCCACCGTGCCGATCACGGCCGGCGGCCCCAGGACCACCACGTACAACGGGAAAATGGTGGTCATGGAGATGCTGGAGGTGACCCGCATGAACAGCCGCACGGTCGGCTTCGGCGGCGAGTACGACATCCCCGACGTCCCGCACGCCATGCGGCTCACCGACTCCGGCACCTTCCTGCACGGCAACTACTGGGCGCCCGACGCCCCCGGACACATCAACGTCAGCCACGGCTGCGTGGGCCTGCGGGACGTCAAGGGCGGGGGCTCGGACACCCCGGCCGGCTGGTTCTTCGACCGCAGCATCATCGGTGACGTGATCGAGGTCGTGCACAGCAACGACAAACAGGTCGCCCCGGACAATGGCCTCGGTGGATGGAACATGGGTTGGAAACAGTGGAAGGCGGGCAGTGCGGTCAAGTGACCGGAGAAGGGGCGGGAGCCTTGTGTCAGGCGGCAGTTGAAGTTGCGACCGAACGGTGACATTCGACTGACACGAAGCTCAAAATTTGGCGGTTAATATGCGCGGACGTGCACGTCAGATGCGCGAAGGGGTGCGGGCCGGACCGGGCCCGGCGAGGGGAGAAAGTCTTGAACGTGCGACCGATATCGGGGGCGTCGGGGGACGCGCGCGGCCGTAGAAACAGAGGGCTGCTGGCGCTGGTTCTCGGCGTGCTGCTGCTCGCCGTCGCCGCGTGCGGGGGTGGCGGCGGCTCCAACTCGGGGTCCGGGTCGGGCGACAGCAAGGGCAAGGGCTCGGACACGGCCCAGGCCAAGCAGTCGCAGGCGGTCGTCACCATCGCGCCCAAGGACGGCTCGAAGGCCGTCGACACCAGCGGTGCCCTCAAGATCAGTGCCGCGAAGGGCAAGTTGACCCAGGTCACCGTCAAGGACGCGGACGGCACCGCGGTCACCGGCGCGATCACCGGCGGCGGCGCGACCTGGACGCCCGCCACGCATCTCGCCGCCGCCACCAAGTACACCGTGCACGCGGTCGCCAAGGACTCCGACGGCCGGGTCGCCGCGGAGGACTCCAGCTTCACCACGCTGACCCCGGCGAACACCTTCATCGGCAACTTCACCCCGGACGACGGCTCCACGGTCGGCGTCGGGATGCCGTTCTCCATCCGCTTCACCAGGGGCATCACGCACCCGGAGGACGTGAAGAAGGCGATCACCATCACGACCGAGCCGGCCGTCGACGTCGAGGGCCACTGGTTCGGCAACGACCGCCTCGACTTCCGCCCCGAGAACTACTGGAAGTCCGGTACCAAGGTCACCGTCAAGCTCGACCTCGACGGCGTCGAAGGCCGTCCGGGCGTCTACGGCAAGCAGGCCAAGACGGTCAAGTTCACCATCGGCCGCAACCAGGTCTCCATCGTGGACGCCAAGAAGCACACGATGAAGGTCACCCAGGACGGCAAGACCATCAAGACCATCCCGGTCACCACCGGCAAGCCCGGCTACGACACCTGGAACGGCCAGATGGTCATGAGCCAGAAGCTCGAAGTGACCCGGATGAACGGCGAGACGGTCGGCTACGGCGGCGAGTACGACATCAAGGACGTCCCGCACGCCACCCGCCTGACCGACTCCGGCACCTTCATCCACGGCAACTACTGGGGCGGCGACGCCTTCGGCAACTACAACGCCAGCCACGGCTGCATAGGCCTCAAGGACGTCAAGGGCGGCTACAGCAAGAGCGTGTCGGCCGCGTGGTTCTTCAACCACTCGATCCTCGGTGACGTCGTGGTCGTCAAGAACTCCAACGACGCGACCGTCGCGCCCGACAACGGCCTCAACGGCTGGAACATGTCGTGGGCGAAGTGGAAGGCGTGACGCTTCCGTAGTGACTTGATCGGGCCCGGTGCTGTGACCCACAGCACCGGGCCCGTTGTCGTTAGCACGCGTTAACCTCCTGCCATGACCGTGAATCTCGAAGTCGCCGAGGGCGTGGGCACCATCCGTCTGGACCGCCCGCCGATGAACGCGTTGGACACCGCCGTCCAGGACCGGTTGAAGGTGCTGGCCGAGGAGGTGACGCGGCGCGAGGACGTGCGGGCCGTGGTCGTCTACGGCGGGGAGAAGGTGTTCGCGGCGGGCGCGGACATCAAGGAGATGCAGGGCATGGACCACGCGGCGATGGTCGTGCGGTCGCGTGCGTTGCAGGAGTCGTTCACGGCGGTGGCCCGGATTCCGAAGCCGGTGGTGGCGGCGGTGACGGGCTATGCGCTGGGCGGGGGTTGTGAGTTGGCGTTGTGCGCGGACTTCCGGATCGCGGCGGACGACGCGAAGCTCGGGCAGCCGGAGATTCTGCTGGGGCTGATCCCGGGTGCGGGCGGCACGCAGCGGCTGGCGCGGCTGATCGGTCCGTCCAAGGCGAAGGATCTGATCTTCACGGGTCGGATGGTGAAGGCGGAGGAGGCGCTGGCGCTGGGTCTGGTGGACCGGTTGGTGCCGGCCGGTGCGGTGTACGCGGAGGCGCATGCGTGGGCGGCGCGGCTGGCGAAGGGGCCGGCGATCGCGTTGCGTGCCGCGAAGGAGGCGATCGACACGGGGCTGGAGACGGACATCGAGACCGGGTTGGCGGTCGAACGGACGTGGTTCGCGGGGCTGTTCGCGACCGAGGACCGTGAGCGCGGGATGCGGAGCTTCGTCGAAGAGGGCCCCGGCAAGGCCAAGTTCCTCTGACACGGGTTGTCAAATCCCGCTGTACTACTTGCAATTGACGCGATGTCTCATACAGGTCCCCCGGCGGGGTGGTTTATGGGAGCCTTAACTGGACCTTAAGCCTGCCTTGTCGAGGGAGCCTGTCGATTGCCACCAACACAGCCTTCGCCGCAGGTCGTAGGGGTTGCGGCGAGCCCTGAAATGCCTTCGGCATATGTCGAGCGGATGTCGCGGAACGGGGGCTTCCGGGGGGCGTATTCCTCCGGAACCGCCCCGGAGGGCCTGCGGGGCGGCCATGATGGACGCATGGCGGGGCTGGAAGGTATCGGACAGCCGCGGGGACAAGGCCGTGCGACCGCGGCGCGCTGGTCGCCTGCGGTCGAGGACGAGCGGGCACTCAAGGCGATCGAGTTGTTCGGCAATCCCACGGAGGCGGAAGTTCCGCTCCCGTCCCGCCCCGAGTCCGCCGCCGCCGCCCGCAGACTCACCCAGATCGTCGTGCTACGGCACTGGGGACTCACCCCGAAAATGACCGAGGACGCCGTCCTGCTCGTCTCGGAACTCGTCGGAAACGCCGTACGGCACACCGGCGCCCGGGTGTTCGGCCTGCGGATGCGGCGCCGTCGCGGCTGGATCCGCATCGAGGTCCGCGACCCCTCCCGGGGCCTGCCCTGTCTGATGCCGGTCCAGGAGATGGACGTGAGCGGCCGCGGCCTCTTCCTCGTCGACAAGCTCTCCGACCGCTGGGGCGTCGACCTGCTGCCGCGCGGCAAGACCACCTGGTTCGAGATGCGGGTCGCCGACCGCTGAGCACCGGCGCGGCTCCGCCGTAGACCCTTTCTGGAACCCCTGTTCTAGCGCGACCCGTGAGGGTCCCTCAAATGGGTTAATGCCCCGCTTTCTTACCCGGCGCCCCTTAAATGGTCCGGGTGACCACGACCGACCGCCGTACGGCGTTGCGTGCGGGTGCCGGGCTCGTCGCCGGGGGCGCACTCGCCGCCGGATGTGCCACGACCGGCCCCGCCGCGCCCCCCGACGCCCCCGCCCGCACGCCCGCCGCCAAGGCGACCCCGCTCACCGCCCCCGCCCCGCGCGCCTTCCCCCGGCAGCCCGCGCAGATCACCCACGGACCCCGCGACCGCCCCCGGATCGCGCTCACCTTCCACGGCCAGGGCGACCCGAAGATCGCCACCGCCCTCCTCACCGAGGCGGAGAAACACGGCGCCCATGTCACCGTGCTCGCCGTCGGCACCTGGCTCGACACCCACCCCGAGATGGCCCGCCGCATCCTCGACGGCGGCCACGACCTCGGCAACCACACCCAGCGGCACATCGCCGTCAACACCCTGTCCGAGGCCGACGCCCTCGCCGAGATCACCGGCTGCGCCGACCGCCTCAAGCGGCTCACCGGCTCGATCGGCACCTGGTTCAGGCCCTCGCGCGCCCCGGCCGCGTCCCCGCTCGTCGAGCGACTGGCCCACCGCGTGGGCTACCCGCATGTGCTGTCGTACGACGTCGACTCCCTCGACTTCACCGAACCCGGGGCGCCCGCCATCACCCGCAAGGTGCTCGCCGAGGTCCGCAACGGGTCCGTCGTGAGCATGCACTTCGGGTACGCCGGCACGGTCGCCGCGCTCCCCGCCGTACTGGAAGAACTCGACCGCCGCGGACTGCGCGCGGTGACGACCACGGAGCTGCTGAGCTGATGCACCCCACCCGACTCGCCCGCGCCGTCCGCGTCCTGGTCACCGGCGCCGCCCTCGCCGTGCTGGCCGCCCTGGCCGGCTGCAGCTCGCAGGACCACGCCGACGAAGCCCTCGGCACCAAGGCCGCGCTCCGGCCGCAGCAGCACAAGAAGGCACTGGGGCTGCCCGGTATGCCGCCGGTGCTCGACCCGGCCGACCTGTACGCGGCCGACCGGCCGAACCAACTCTCCCCGGTCGTACGGGACTTCCCCTCCCGGGTCTACGTCCCCAACACCAACTCCAACACGGTCTCGGTGATCGACCCGAAGACGTACAAGGTCATCGAGACCATTCCGGTCGGCATCCAGCCCCAACACGTCGTCCCCTCCTGGGACTTGAAGACGCTGTGGGTCAACAACGACCGGGGCAACACCCTCACCCCGATCGACCCGAGAACGGGGGAGGCGGGCGACCCGGTCGATGTGCACGACCCCTACAACCTGTACTTCACGCCCAACGGCAAGTACGCGATCGTGATGGCCTCCCTCGACCGACAGCTCGTCTTCCGCGACGCGCACACCATGAAGACGGTGAAGGCGGTGCCGGTGGGCTGCTACGGCGTCAACCACGCCGACTTCTCCCCGGACGGGCGGTACTTCATCGTCTCCTGCGAGTTCAGCGGCGAACTCCTCAAGGTCGACACCGAGAAGATGAAGGTGATCGGCCAGCAGAAGCTGCCGTTCCACGGGGCGATGCCGCAGGACGTCAAGATCTCGCCCGACGGCAAGAAGTTCTACATCGCCGACATGATGGCCGACGGCATGTGGGTCCTGAACGGCGACACCTTCGCCAAACCGGACTTCCTGCCCACCGGCAAGGGCTGCCACGGCCTCTACATCAGCCGGGACTCCCGCGAGATGTACATCTCCAACCGCGGCGAAGGCAGCATCTCCGTCTTCGACTTCACCCGGAACAAGCTGACCAAGAAGTGGCATCTGCCGAACGGCGGCAGCCCCGACATGGGCGGCGTCTCGGCCGACGGCAAGGTCCTGTGGCTCTCCGGCCGCTACAACTCCGAGGTCTACGCCATCGACACCCGCACCGGCACCCAACTCGCCCGCATCAAGGTCGGCAGCGGCCCGCACGGCCTCGCCGTGTACCCGCAGCCGGGCCGCTACTCACTGGGCCACACCGGCATCTTCCGCTGACCGCGGGCGCAGCAGCAGCGCCTCCGAACCCACCGGACGGTAACCCGCCGCCAGGAACGCCCGCATGCTGCGGGCGTTCCCCGGTGCCACCTGCGCCCACAGGGGTTCGGCCGCGAGGTGGCGGGCCGCCGTCACCAGGGTGCGGCCCAGGCCCCGGTGTCGTACGTCCGCGTCGATCTCGACCGAGACCTCCAGCCGGCCGGCCACGCCGCGGCCCGTCACCAGCACTCCGCCCTCCGTCGTCCACGCGCGCACGTCGTCGCGGCGGCCGCGGGCGTACACGATCCGCGGATGGTCGCCGTCCGTGATCTCCTTCAGCGGGAGCGGTGGTTCGCCCGGCAGCGGGGAGCCCACCAGCATCGCGTCGACGGTCTCGGACGTACGGCCCGTCCGGTCGAGCAGGGCCGTCAGGAACCGCGGGTTCATCGGCGCCGCCAGCGCGTCGCACGGCACGGCCGCCAAGGTGGCCCGCACCCACTCCGGATCCTCGTCCGTGAAGACCACCGCGTGCGCGGTGAAGGCGAGCACCCCCGCGTCCCGCTCGGACGCCTGCGGCACCACGGTCGTACGGCCGTCGGGCGGGGGGAGGACACCCTGCGCCGCCGCGTCGAGAATGTCCCGGAGAGTCTCCACCACCGTGCTCCCCCGTGCTCCTTGAGTCTCCACCCACTGGAAGGCCCACACTCGCAGACATGATCGAAGACGGCACCGGACTTTTCACCATCGGGGAACTGGCCAGGTCCACCGGTCTGACCGTGCGCACCATCCGCTACTGGTCCGACGAGGGCGTGCTCACCCCGGTGACCCGCTCCGCGGGCGGCTACCGGCTCTACGACGCCGAGTCCGCCGCCCGCCTGGAGTTGATCCGCACCCTGCGCGAGTTGGGCCTCGGTCTGGACGACGTGCGCAAGGTGCTGGCGGGGGAGACGACGGTCGCGGAGGTGGCCGCCGCCCATGTGGTGGCGCTGGACGCCCAGATCCGTTCACTGAGGGTGACCCGTGCGGTGCTGTCGACCGTGGCGCGACGTGGCTCGACCACAGAGGAGATGACACTCATGAACAAACTGGCACGGCTGTCGGCAGCCGAACGCAGGCGGATCATGGAGGAGTTCGTGGACGAGTTGTTCCACGGCCTCGACACCGTGGATCCGGCCATCGAGGAGCGGATGCGGTCCATCGCGGTGGACCTGCCCGACGACCCCACCCCCGAACAGGTGGATGCCTGGGTGGAACTCGCGGAGATGGTCCAGGACCCGGAGTTCCGGGCCCAGATGCGGGCGGCCGTCGAGTTCAACGCGTCGGACCAGGAGCGCGCCGCCGTGCGCGGGCGCTCCACGTGGTTCCCGATGCGGCTGATCCAGCTGGCGACGGAGGCCCGCGAACGGGGCATCGCCCCCGACTCCCCGGAGGCGGAGGCGATCGTGCGGGAGGTGCTGGGGGACGGCGGCGACCCGGCCGTCGTCCTCGAACGCATGGAGGCGGCGTCCAACAACAGGCTTGCCCGGTACCGGGAGTTGCTGTCCGCGGTGAAGGGCGCCGGACCCGCGGCGGCGCACCGTGAGGAGTTCGCGTGGGTGGTCGCCGCACTGCGTGCTCGCGCGGCCGGTTAATCTGGCCTCCGTCAACAGGCGGTAATGCGTTACGAAGGGGCGGATCCGGTGGCGGACATCGAGGAAGCACGCAAGCAGTTCGAGCGGATCGATACGGACGGTGACGGCTTCATCACCGCGGCCGAGTTCAAGACCGCCCTGGCCCAGGGAGGCGACTGGAACGTGACCGAGACGGTCGCCGAGGCCATCATCAAGAGCCGGGACCTCAACGGGGACAAGGTCCTCTCGTTCGACGAGTTCTGGGCCCACCTGAACAAGTGAACCGGGAGTGATCCCAGCGGAAGGGGCGCCCGTCCTTCGTGGAGGGGCGCCCCTTCCGTCATGCCCGGCGGCCGCTCCTGATCCGCACGCTCCAGCGGCCGTCGTGCCGGTCCAGGACCAGCGGCAAGTCGAAGCACTTGCCGACCTGGTCACCGGTGAGGACCTCGGCCGCCGGACCCTGTGCGAGGGGACGGCCCTCGCGCAGCAGCAGGGCGTGGGTGGTGCCGGCCGGCAACTCCTCCAGGTGGTGGGTGACCAGGACCGTGGCCAGGTGCGGATGCTTCCGGCGCAGCGAGTCCAGCGCGTCGAGCAGCCGCTCCCGGCCCGGCAGATCCAGACCGGTGGCCGGTTCGTCCAGCAGCAGGAGCCGGGGCTCGGGCATCAGCGCGCGGGCGATCAGGGTCCGGCCCCGCTGCCCCTGGGAGAGCGTGGGCCAGCGCGCCTCGCGCAGTTCCGTGAGCCCCATCGTGTCGATGAGCCGCTCGGCCCGCGCCTCCTGCTCCGGCGTCGGCCGCCAACGGGGCAGCAACGCCACGGAGTTGGTCAGCCCCGTCAGCACCACCTCCGGCACCCGCAGCGGCTCGGCGAGCGGATGACGCGGGTCGACGTGACCCACGTACGACCTCAACTCCCGTACGTCGACTCGGCCCAGCCTGCGGCCGAGCACCTCCACCGTCCCGCCGGTCGGATGGACCCGCGCCCCGAGCAGGCTCAACAGGGTTGACTTCCCTGCCCCATTGGCGCCGAGGAGCGCCCAGTGCTCGCCGGCCCGGACGGTGAGGGACACCTCCGCGAGGATGGGCCGCCCGTCCCGTACGACGTGCACGTCCTCGGCGCGCAGCACCTCGCTCATCGGGCCACGCGGTTCACCGCGGAGAGGACGGCCCGTACGGAGGCCGCCGAGCCCTCCGCGGCACCCCACACCGTGACGCCGTCCACCCGGCACTCGGCATAGGAGGCCGTCCCGTCCTCGGTCAACTCCAGGACCTCGACCACGCATCCGGTCCGCGCGAGCGCGTCCACCAGGGCGGCTGTGTCCGGGTACGCGCCCGGCTCCACCGACCCGTCCACCACGTACGTCTCCCGGAACAGCTCGTACAGCTCCTTCGGTGTCGCCTCCCGCCCGCTCGCGTCCGTCGCCTCCTGGACGACCCGGGAGAAGTCGGGGCGCATGCGCGGCGGCAGGTCGAGTCCGTGGTGGGTGCGCAGCAGATACGCCATTCCGCCCTTGCCCGACTGCGAGTTGACGCGGATCACCGCCTCGTAGGAACGGCCCACGTCGGCGGGGTCGATGGGCAGATACGGGATGGACCAGGGAGCCCGCCGCTCGGGCACCCCCAACTCCCTCGCCCTGCCTGCGTGATGGGTCAGGCCCTTGCTGATCGCGTCCTGGTGGGTGCCGGAGAACGCCGTGTACACCAGGTCACCGGCGTACGGGTGCCGGGGGTGCACCGGCAGCCGGTTGCAGTGCTCGACGGTCTCCCGGACCGCGTCGATGTTCCCGAAGTCGACCGTGGGGTCCACTCCTTGGGCGAACAGATTGAGCGCGAGGGTCACCAGATCGACGTTCCCGGTGCGCTCGCCGTTGCCGAACAGACAGCCCTCGACGCGCTGGGCGCCGGCCAGGACGGCGAGTTCGGCGCAGGCCACGCCTGTGCCGCGGTCGTTGTGCGGGTGGACGGAGAGGATCACCGACTTCCGCCGGGACAGGTTCCGGTGGGCGTACTCGATCTGGTCGGCGTAGACGTTCGGCGTCGCGATCTCGACCGTGGCCGGGAGGTTGTGCGTGACCGGGCGGTCCGGGCTCGCGTCCCACAACTCCGTGAGCCCGTCGCACAGTTCGAGGACGAAGTCGGGCTCCGTGAGGTTGAAGGTCTCCGGCGAGAACTGGAACCGGACACCGGGCGCGTCCCCGGCCCGGCGCGCCATCTGCTCGGCCGCCGCGCGCACGGTTTCCCGGACCTCACCCCGGTCCCGGCCGAGCACCACCTCCCGCCACACCGGTGAGGTCGCGATGTACAGGTGCACGACCGCGCGGGGCAGCCCCTCGATCGCGTCGAAGGTGCGGTCGATCAACTCCCGTCTGGCGGGGGTGAAGACGACGGGAGTGACGTCGTCGGGTACGGCTCCGGAGGTCACCAGGTGTCGTACGAAGTCGAAGTCCGTACGGCTCGCGGAGGGGTAGCCGACCTCGATCTCCTTGAAGCCGGTCGCCACCAGCAGGTCGAAGAGGCGGCGCTTGCGGGGGGTGTCCATCGGTTCGGCGAGGGCCTGGTTGCCGTCGCGCAGATCGACGGGGACCCAGAGGGGGGCGCGCTCGATCCGGGCGGAGGGCCAACTCCGGTTCCCGGCAGGGACGTTCACCCGGTCGTGGAAGGGGCGGTAGCGGTGGTACGGCATGGGGCTCGGGCGTTGGGGGTTCCAACGGACGGCTGGGGCGGTGGTCATCGTCTGCTGACTGCTCTCGGCTCGGTCGGACGGTGACCGGCAGCACGGCGCCCCGCGGCGGGGTGCCGGTCGCGTCAAACCCCGCCGCGGCAGCCGAGAAGAAGGAGACCGCGAAGCGTCATGCCGGTACGCTATCCACACCTCAGGTCCTCAGACAAGTGAGAATTTCCTGAGCCTCTTCCTTCCGACACCGGAGTTGGTGAACCGCGCATGCCGCTAGGTCCTGTCCGCCCCAGTCCCCTCGTCGAGCAGGCCGCCGCCCGGCTGCGCGCGCAGATCGCCGCAGGTGAGTGGCCGGTCGGCAGCAAGCTGCCCGGGGAGACCACGCTCGCCACGGAGCTGGGTGTCGGCCGCTCGACGGTCCGCGAGGCGCTGCGGGCGCTCGCCGGGGCGGGGCTGGTCCGGCCTCGGCAGGGCGCCGGCGTGTTCGTCGTCGCCACCGAACCCGCCGAGGACTGGCCGACCCGGCTGCGGCGGGCCGCGGTGACCGACGTCTACGAAGTGCGGATGGGTGTCGAGGTCCAGGCGGCACGGCTGGCCGCACGGCGCCGTACACCCGAGGACGTGACGGCGATGGAGCGTGCGCTGGAGGGCCGCCGGGCCGCGTCCGCCCTGGACGACACCGCCTTCGTCGCCGCCGACATCGCGTTCCACGCTGCCGTGGTCGCCGCCGCGCACAACCCCGTACTCGCGGATCTCTTCGACCAGTTCAGACCGGTGCTGCGGGAGGGGCTGGTGGAGCTGCTGGCGCTGACCGGGCTGCGCGAGCACGACCCGAACACCGGGGACGGGGCGCACGAGGCGTTGGTGCGGGCGGTCGCGGAGGGGGACGCGGAGACGGCGGCGGAGGTGCTGCGGGCGGAGCTGGAGGATCCGTTCGGGGAGTAGGGCCTCGGCGCCGGAGGCCGTGTCACCCGTATGGCAGGGGGTCCGGAATAGCTGGTGGGTGGCCGAGGTTGAGGCCCCTCGAAGGATGCATGTGCATGTTCATTGATTCCGAATCGGCGAAGGGTCTGTCATGAAGATCGGCATCATCGGCGCGGGCAACATCGGCGGCAACCTCACCCGGCGGCTCACCGCCCTCGGCCACGACGTCTCCGTCGCCAACTCGCGGGGCCCGCAGACACTCACCGCGCTGGCCGAGGAGACGGGGGCGACCCCCGTACCGGTCGAGGAGGCGGCGAACGGGGCCGAGGTCGTCGTGGTCACCGTCCCGCTCAAGGCGGTCCCGAACCTGCCCAAGGGTTTCCTCGACGGCGCGGCGGACGGCGTCGCGGTCATCGACACCGGCAACTACTACCCCGGGCGGGACGGCAGGATCGACGCCATCCTGGACGACGGCCTCACCGAGAGCCGTTGGACGGCGCGGCAGATCGGCCACACGGTGATCAAGGCGTTCAACGGCACCTTCGCCCAGGACATCCTGGACCGCCCCCGCCCGGCCGGCGCCCCCGACCGCATCGCGCTCCCCGTGGCCGGCGACGACGAGGCGGCCAAGCGCAAGGTCAGGGCCCTGATCGACGACCTCGGCTTCGACACGGTCGACGCGGGCACCCTGGACGAGTCCTGGCGCCAGCAGCCGGGGACACCGGTGTACGGGCTGCGGGAGGACGCGGCCGGCATCACGAAGGGGCTGGCGGAGGCTTCGCCTGAGCGGACGGGGGACTTCAAGGGCTGACCAGGCACAGGCTCACATGATCTCCGGGGGTAGGTGCGGCCCCGCCCGCTGGAGCACTTGATCGCCTTCGCGTGCGCATGCGTGACATGTGTTCGACTTCCTCGTTGACCGGGTGATGTGTCTTACGGATCAACGCGGTTGGGGAACGGGTGAAGAAGTGCCTGGCGGGCGGAGACGGGTGGGCTTGCGGTCGGTCTTCCGACGAGCATCGGCTCACCAGGGGGCTCTGTGCGGCCCACTATGCGCAACACCGGAAAGGCCGAGGCCTGGCCCCCGTCGGAGCTCCTCGCGCAGCGACGGAGAGTCGTACATGTGCGTTCGATGGATGTGTGCGACGAGTGAGCGCCCGTGGGTTGTGCACGGGCCACTATCAGCAGCATCTGAGTACTCGACACTTAGCGCGGCGGGTCTGCCGCGGCCGTACTGCAAGCCGTGCAACAGCCAGCGTGTGCGCCTCGGCAACTACAGCGTGACGAAAGAGTTCGTGGACCTGCTTCTGGAGTTCCAACGCGGGAGGTGTGCCATATGCGGAGCTCCCGACTCGGGGGCGAAAGCCATGCACGTCGACCACGACCACACGTGTTGTCCTGGGCGTCGGAGCTGTGGCGACTGCGTGCGGGGATTGCTCTGTTCCACGTGCAATTGGCGTGGCCTCGCTTGGTATGAGGCTCTTCCGGCGGCTCTTCGCAGCTTCGATGTCCTGAACGACTACTTGGCAAATCCGCCCGCGCGGCAGATGCGTGCGGGATTTGTCGCCGCGCTGGACGGATAGCTGTTACGCGTCCGCCGCCCACTTCTTCAGCGCGGCCTTGTCCGCGAAGTCGGCCACGTCTTTGTCGTGCGGGTCGCTGGTGTACTGGTGGAAAAGCCACTTGGCCTTGATGCGGGGCTTGCCCGCGGTGACGTAGTCGGCTATCCAGAGGCCGTCGCCGGCGTATGAGGTGGTGTCCACGGTGAGCCAGAAGTTGCGGTTTGTGTACAGCACGACCCGGTTGTTCGGCCGCAACGCCTTCACCTTCCGGATGAAGCTGTCCTTCTCCGCGTTGGACGCGTGCGTGCCGTCGCCGGTGGTCTCCCAGTCGACGGCCAGCAAGTCCCCTGCTTTCTCAGGGGCCTTGCTCACGAAGTACTCCGCCTGGGCGGTGATGTTCCCGGGCCAGAGGAAGTGGTAGAAGCCGACTACCAGGCCCGCGTCACGGCCCGTCTTCGTCTGGGCGGTGAGTCTGGGGTTGACGTACGAGTGGCCCTCCGTCGCCTTGATGAAGACGAAGGAGGAACCGCTCGTGTCGTACGCGGTGGACTGGTACGCGCTTACGTCGATGCCATGCAACATGGGGGACTTGTGCCCCGTCCCCGGTATCCGGAACCTCAGCTTCTGGTGGCCACCGAGCTGAGCACCGACGCCGACTTCGACGACCAGTCAGAGGTGATCACACTTGCGTGGTCGGCCGCCAACAGGGCCAGTTTGGCGGCGACTTCCGCGTCCGTGGGAGCTGTGGAGGAGATCGCCGGAGCCACCGCGTACGCGTCCGTCATGATCAGGATGTAGTGGTTCGTGGAGTAGAACGACGTGTCGTAGCCGTTGTTGACGTACGTCGCCGCGTCACCGTCGAAGAACACGAACCAGGGGCGGATGGAGGTGTCGGAGGTCCAGCGGCTCGCCCTGGGGTCGCCGTTCGCCGCGCCCAGTACCGCAGGGAAGGCCTGTGCCTGGGAGATGTTCCCGGCCGCGTACAGGTCCCGCAGATGGTCGCCGTACTCCTGGTCCGTCCAGTAGTGGTCGAACGGATTGGCCTGCTCGACCGTGCCCGGGATCAGCTCGAAGAGGAACTTGCCCTTGAGGGTGTCACGGGACGGCCACGCGTTCGCCTGGGCCGCCGCGTCGAGCGTGGAGTAGGAGGAGCCGAGCAGGTCGGACGGCTTGTAGACGCTGCTGCCGAGCTTCTGCGAGACCAGGGTGTCGAACTCGTCCGGGCCGAGGCCGACGTCGTTGTTGAAGCCCACCTTCATCTCCACCTTGATGATGACGGGCGCGTGGTCCGGGTGCAGGGTGTTCCAGGCGGCCATGTTGTCCAGGCAACTGCCGAGATCCTGGTTGCGGGCCTTGCTGTACAGGTCGGCGGGGGTGCTCGCGTACTCGCAGTTGTTGTCGTTGCCGAGTGGGTTGCTGTGGCTGACCCGCCACCGCTTGCTCAGGCTGTCGGCGTAGACGTCCAGTTCGAGCAGCGAGGCCCCGGAGTCCAACGCCTGCGCCCAGTACGTGTACTTGTCCTGCTCGTACGCGTTGTGCGTGCCGATCGTCGTCGTCTCGGAGAACGTCGCCGCCGCCGCGTGCGCATTGCCCGCGGCCCCCGTCAGCAGCAGAGCCGTGGCGCCCAGCAGCGCCGCGAGCCGTCTTATCGCCTTCATGGGTCTCAAGTCCCCTTCGCCGTAGCCTGGTTGGCGCTTGATTGGGCGCCTGGTGGGCGGCAGCAGCGTAGGGGGAAGCGGTTACTGCTCGGTAGCCCCTGGAGGAACATCGGCTTCCGCCGGGCTCGGAAGGCCGCCGGTGTCCCTCGCGTTCGCGATCAGTCCGGCCAGTTCGGACACCGCGCCGAGCAGCTCGGGGGGTGGCCGGTCCAGGTCGAGCGCGTGGGCCGTGACGCTGATGCCGGCTCGCCGTACGACATGCTCGGTCGGTCCGTCCCGGCTCGTCGCGGCGTACACGAGATGACCGTGCGGTAGGCCCAACGCCGTGCAGTAGCCGAGGAGTTGGTACAGGTGCTCGGTGGGCGGCGCGGGTGCGTGCCGGGCGGCGTACTTGGCGTCCACGACGGACACCGTACGGCCCGCCCGGTACAGGACGAGGTCCGGTCGCAGCCGGACGTGCCCCGCCTGATCGAGACGGTGGTGCCGCTCCTGTGCCGCGCAGCGGACCCCGTGCCGGGCCAGGGCGTCGGTGAGCGCCAGGGTGAGGAACCGTTCAAAGACGGCCGGCATGGCGAGGACGAACCCGTCCGCCGTGGTGGGGAGTTGGCCGTCCGGGTCGACGGACCGGTCGGACAGCAGCAGTTCCGCGATTCTCAGTGCCGGTGCGTACCGGGAGTTGAGGCGGTTCTGGGTCCAGTGGGGGAGTGGTGCGCCGGGCGGCGGCAGGTGTACGCCGTCGAGACGGTGGGCGAGGTGGCGCAGTGCGAGGCCGGTGCGGACGGGGAGTTCGGGCAGGCGGGCGGCGCGGTGCAGGGCGGCGAGCAGGATGCGGTTCTCGGCGATGTCCGGTGTGTGGTCGTCGTAGCGGACGGCGACCGGGAGGGGCAGGCCGACCCGGCGCAACTGGTCCGCGGTGCGGATGCGGCCCCGGATCAGGGGCAGTTCCTCCTCGACCGTGCGGTAGCCGTGCAGTACCCCGGCGTCCAGGGTGCGGCGGGTGACGCGGGCGAGGAGGTCGGCGAGGGCCGGCGGCAGGTCGTCGGCCTCGGCGGTGTCGACCGTCTCGCGCAGCCATGGGTCGGCAGCGGAGTAGGAGAGCAGGAACAGCAGGTTGCGGACCGGGAGTTTGGGGCGCAGCCGGAGCTGGATCGCGGCTCCGGAGGGGGTGCGCAGCCGTATCAGGCCGGCCTTCTGGTTTCCGGCCAGCCGCCATCTGCCGCCGCCGACGGGGCTCAGCCGCACCAGCCCGGGCACGCCGAGCAGTCCGGCGAGCTGGTCGCCGGTCAGCTCGCGCACCACGCCGGGGCCGGTCTCGTCGACGGTGAGCCGAAGCGGGTCGGTGGTGCTCAACTCTCCTCCGCCGCACCGGCGTTCAGTGCGGCGAGCCCGTACTCCTCCTCGACGTCGACGCCGGTGCCGTAGAGCTGGTCCTCCAGGAGGGGCAGGATCTGGGTGCGCCAGATGAGGTCGAGTCCCTCCGGGCGGGCCGCGGCCGGTTTCATCAGGTACGACGGTCCGATGGCGC
The DNA here is from genome assembly GCF_040605995.1 of Streptomyces sp. NPDC005492. Lineage (NCBI taxonomy): Bacteria > Bacillati > Actinomycetota > Actinomycetes > Kitasatosporales > Streptomycetaceae > Streptomyces > Streptomyces sp. NPDC005492. The sequence goes on along the minus strand of NZ_JBEXDX010000046.1, from coordinate 26,501 downwards.
GGTCGGGGTCGCCCAGCCGGGAGTTGAGCGTGTTCAGCAGTCGGGCCGCCGTGTCCGGCAGGCCGCGGTCGTGCAGCCAGCGCTCCAACAGGCCGCGTACCGGCGGCAGTTCGGGCGAGAGGCGGCGGAACGCGAAGCGGCGGCGCATCGCCGCGTCGACGAGCGCGATCGACCGGTCGGCGGTGTTCATCGTGCCGATGACGAGCAGATTGCCCGGCAGATGGAACGGGTCGTGCGGGCTGTACTGGGTGGTGACCGGCTCCTCCCGGTACTCCAGCAGGAAGTACAGCTCGCCGAACACCTTCGCCAGGTTGGCGCGGTTGATCTCGTCGATGACCAGGATGTACGGGTTCGACGGGTCGTTCCGGGCCCGCCCGGCCAGCAGCTTCAAGGGGCCCGGCAGCACCTCGAACACCACCGAGCCGTTCTCGCCCCGGACCGGCCGGAAGCCCTCGAAGAAGTCCTCGTAGGTGTAGGAGGGGTGGAACTGGACGAGTTCCACCCGGTCGGGACCGGCAAGGTGTCGGGCCAGCGCGCGGGCGACATAGGTCTTTCCGGTGCCGGGCGGTCCGTGGAAGACCAACTGCCGCTGCTCCTGCAACTGTTCGGCGGTCTCCCGCAGCCAGTCCAGAGGCATCAGCAACTGCGTCGCCAACTCCTCGGTGACGGAGGGCAGTTCGAGAGGCTTGGTGACGTCGGCCTCAATGAGCGGTTCGGCCACGACGTCCTCCAGGCCGGCCCGCTCGGCGAGTTCGGCGGCGACGCTGCTGATGTCGTAGACCGCCGGAGGCCGGGTCAACTGCGCCTGTACCGTCTCCGGCAGCCGTGCCCGCTCCAGGGGCCGGCCGATCGTGGCCCAACGCACCGGGCGGCGACGGGCGTTGTCGGGGCCGTCGGTCAGGTCGTACGACGAAGGGCCCTGGACGGTGCCGACGTGGACCTCGTCCGGGGTGACGGTGACGATCAGGTCGCCGGGCTGCATCACCGTGACGAAGGCGTGCAGTTGGTAGGTGGCCTGGCCGCGGAGCTGGGCGCTGGCGTCGGGCATCGCCTCCGCCACCGCGTGCTGGACCTGCGGCTTGGTGGAGTCGGCGGGGATGTCCGGCATCTCCCCCCAGGACAGGGAGCAGTAGCCCTGATCGAGCCAGGACGGTATGAAGTTGGCGCCGTCCACGTTGGCGCCGCGGACCAGCCAGCCGCGTTGCGCGTGCTCGGTCGCGCGCTTCCGCCAACTGCCCTGCCAGGGCTCGGCGTAGAAGTCGACCGGCTCACCGGACCGCGCCTCCAGGACCTGGCGGAGCGCGAGCAGATCGCGGTCCTGGTCGCCGGTCGGCTCGGGCAGGTCGCCGGCGAAGGCCTTCAGGATCTCCTGCTTGTGGAAGACGCTGGCGATCGGCTCGAACTTGTCCGGGAAGAGCAGATACAGCAGGACGTGGATCTGCGCCCGCCCCTTCTTGTGGCCCTCCGATTCCTGGATCGCGAAGCATTCGGCGCGGAACCGCCACGGGTCGCCGAGCACCGCCTCGCGTTCCGGGCGCTCCATCGCGGCGAGCCGTTCCACCAGCAGGACCAGGATCTGGAACTGCGCCCAGCGGTAGTTCAGGAAGCCCTGCCCGCCGTGGATGAACCCGCCGAGACCGCCCTCAAGATCCGCCGGGATCGACACCGGCCGACCGGCCCAGGACAGCACCTCGGTCAGGATCTCCCGTTTCTTGCGCAGTCCTATCTGCTCCGGCACCAGCGGTGCCATGTTCACGAACAGCAACTCGGCCGCCAGCGCGATCGTTTCGTCCGGGGCACCGTCCAACTGGCGGCGCAGCTTGACCAGGAAGGTGTCCGACGATTCGTCCGGATGGTCCACGAAGCGGACGCGCAGATCGGTGGCCGTCCGCTCGTTCCATGCCTCCCACTCGGGCACGAAGGCGGATCTGCCGCTCAACAGCCCGTCCCGGAACACGTGTTGCACCGCCGCCACGACCTCGGCGCCGACCGGCTCTGCTGCCATGGCGTCCACCCCCTGATGTGCTTGAAGTGCTCAGAGTAGTGAGGGGTGACCGTGCTCGGTGAGGACCTCGGTGAGCTGGTGGGTGGTCTGGCGTGCGACGCGGGGGTCGGTGGCCGCGTGCCTGGTGTAGGCGTTCAGGCCGGTGGCGAGGGCCCAGCCCATGCCGCGGGTCCAGGTGTCGTCGTCCAGGCCGAGGGCGGAGCGGAACAGCGGACGGGTCGTCGGCGACAGCAGGGTGTAGGCGATGACCAGATCGCAGGCGGGGTCGCCCATGCCCAGGCCGCCGAAGTCGATGACGGCGGAGAGGTGGCCGTCGGTGGTGAGCAGGTTGCCCGTGTGGAAGTCCCCGTGGCACCAGACCGGTTCGCGGTCCCAGGCCGGAGCCCGGAGCGCGTTCTCCCAGACCTCGGTCAGGGCGGCGGCGTCGAATGCCCCGTCCACGGCCTCGATCGCCGCCCGGATCGCGTCGTCGCGGTCGGCCAGCGGGGCGCGGGTCAGCTCGGGATGGGGGCCGGGGATCAGCGTTCCGGCGGTCGGGATGCCGTACAACGTCCGTAGGAAATCGGCCAGTTGGACGGCGGTCCGCTCGGGGTCGGCGAGGTTCTCCGCGCTCGCCGTCGTCCCGTCGAGCCAGCGGGTGACGGACCAGTGCCATGGGTAGCCGTCGCCCGGTGTGCCGAGCCCCAGCGGTTCCGGGACGGGCAGGGGCAGCAAGGGGGCCAGGCGGCGGAGCCACAGGTGCTGCTTGGCGGCCTCCCCGTCCGCCCAGTCGCTCCGCGGCAGCCGCACCGACATCGTCTCGCCGAGCCGGTAGATGTGGTGATCCGATCCGGCGACCTCCAGAGGGGTCAGCGGCAACTGGGCCCATTGCGGGAACTGCGTGCTGAGGAGTCGGTCGACGAGCGCGGAGTCAATGGTCATCTTTCCCTTTCCGAGGGGTGGGTACCCGGTCAAGATTGACAGCAAGAGGGGGCCGTCCAGAAGGAGAAGGCCATGATCCACGCAGCGGACATCCGGGAGTGGCGTGAACGTGACGTCGTGGACCCGGAGTCGCACAAGATCGGTGTCCTGGAGGCCGTCTACGTCGACACCGCCACCGACGAGCCGGCCATGGCCACGGTCCGGGTCGGGCTGCCCACACGGCACCGGCTGATCTTCGTCCCGCTGGACGACGCGATCGTGGGCCCGGACTACGTCAAGGTCGGCTACGCCAAAGCCCTGGTGAAACAGGCTCCTTCGATCGGCACCGACGACATCCTGCCCGCCGAACAGGAGGAGCCGATCTTCAAGCACTACGGCCTGCCCTACCGCCCCGGTGTCAACGGCGAACGCCAACTCGCCCGTCGCTGAGGGCACCGGGCGCCTGCTGGTTTCAGCCCGGCTTTCCGGGTCATCCGTTCAACATGTCCATTCGCTACGGCGGAAGCCCCGCGGGGACGGTCATCTCCGTCATCGCGGACATCGCGGCACTGATACTGATCCTGTGGATCGGCCTCTACCTGTTCGACGCCAACACCGCGAACAGCACGGTCGACTGGGTTCACCACGCGGCCAACTGGCTCTCGGGCTGGTCCCGCAACCTCTTCACCATCCACTCGGCGGACTGGCGCACCGTGGTCAACTACGGCCTGCCCGCCCTCGTCTACCTCTTCATCGGCCACGCGGTGGCCAGCGGGGTCAACCGGACCTGAGCACCGGTTCGTGCGGGCAGACGGCCGACCGGAGCGTACCGTGCTCCGGCCTCCCGTCCCCCGTCGCAATCCCTCGATCAGGTGACACCCCCTGCGCGGCCGATCGAACACCGCATGGCGACCGCACCTCCCAGCAGTCCCTGGGCCCGCACCCGTCGTCGTCTCGAACTTTCGTCCGACGATTCGCCCGGCCTCACCCGTGAAGGCTCCGTGATCAGGCGCGTTCTTCAGGCGCCGAGTCGCTCAGTCCGTCGCAGGAGGCCGCCATGGATCCCGTCCCCGTTCCTGCCCCCGCCCCGCTCGAGTTCGAACATCGCGCCCCCTTGATCACGGTCCCCGTCCTGTCCGCGACGCACGAGGTTGACGCCACGGCCGTCGCCCACGCGGATACGTCACGACGGCCAGCGAGGTGGGGGCATGAGCGGAGCGACCACCCTTCCGGACCCCGTCCGGGCCTGGGCCGAATCCGTCATCGGTCCCGTCACGTCTCTCGACGATGCCCCCCTCGCCGCCTGGCCGTCGCCCTCGCGCGCGTGGGAGGTGACGGCGGGGCGGCAGGGCGGTGGCGACCGCTTCTGGGTCAAGCTCTCCGCCGCGCCCCTCGCCTTCACCCGCGAGACCTTCGCCCACCGGCACGCCGTGTCCTACCTCGGCCCCGGCCGCGCGCCCCGTCTCACCGCGACGTCCGCCCAGCACCTCGCCCTGATCACTTCCACTGTTCGCGGCACCCCGCTGAGCGCGCTCACCGTGACCGGGGCCGCGCTGGAGGCGGTGCGTACGGCCGCCGAACTCGCCCACGGCGGCGGCCTGTTCGCCGAACTCCTGACCCTGTCGACCGACCGCTGACCACCAACGACCGACCAGGAGAACCGGTGGGACACACCAACCCCGACCAATGGGACGCGCACTACGCCGAAGGCAACACCTTCAGCCCCCTGCGCGACGCCGAACGCGCGCTGCTCGCCGCGCACGCCCCGGCCCCCGCCGACGGCGGACGCGCCCTGGACGTCGGCTGCGGACTGGGCGAACTCGCCCGTCACCTCGCCGAGTTGGGGTACGAGGTCGACGCCGTCGACTACGCCCCCGCCGCCCTCACCCGCGCCGAAGCCCGGCACCAGGCCACCGCCGCGGTGACCTACCACCTCTTCGACATCGAACGCGACGACCTCGACACGCTGCCCCGCCCCGCCTACGACCTGATCACCTTCCGCCTCACCTGGGCGTTCGTCCACGACCGCACCCGCGTGCTGAACCGGCTGCGCGAGCGGTTGCGGCCGGGCGGCGCCCTCTGTGTCATCACGCCTCTCGCGCGGGCCGTACCGGACGGCAAACGCCCCATCGCCCTCGACGACGAGGAGATCGACGCGCTGTGCGCGGGCTGGGCCTCGGCCGGGCGCCACGACGCGGACGGCCTCGCGTTCGTCGTCCTACGAGGGTCCGCCCCCGCCCAGGCCACCTGTGCGGGCAAAGGACGGCCCTCCCCGCACGCCCTCACCGGCGCCGGTGTCGTCGTCACCGACTCGGCGGGGCGGATCCTGCTGGGCTGGTCGGTGCGCGGGGTATGGGAGTTGCCCGGCGGCAAGAACGACCCCGGCGAAGGCTTCCTGGAGGCGGGCGTACGGGAGTTGGAGGAGGAGACGGGCCTGCGGGCCGACCCCGCCGAGGCGCGTGTGCCGGCCCTCCTGCTGGACTCCATCGACACCATGCCCCGGCTGACAGCCGTCGTCCACGTCCCCGCCTGGACCGGTCGACCGACCGTCACCGAACCGCAGTTGATCCGTCGCTGGGAGTGGCACGAGGTCACCGACCTCCCCGCCCTGCCGCAGCCGCTGTTCACCCCGAGTGCGCACGTCATCGACACGGTGTGGCCCGGCCTGCTCGCGGACCTGCCACCCGTCCACCGCTACCCGATCGCCCTCGAAGCCGGGCATCAGCTCGGGGACAACGGCCTCAGCACTCGATGATGTTCACCGCGAGCCCGCCGCGCGCCGTCTCCTTGTACTTCACGCTCATGTCCGCCCCCGTCTCCTTCATCGTCTTGATGACCTTGTCCAGGGACACCTTGTGCGAGCCGTCCCCCCGCATCGCCATCCGCGCCGCCGTGACCGCCTTCACCGCGGCCATGCCGTTGCGTTCGATGCAGGGGATCTGGACGAGGCCGCCGACGGGGTCGCAGGTGAGGCCGAGGTTGTGTTCCATGCCGATCTCGGCCGCGTTCTCGACCTGCTCCGGGCTGCCGCCCAGGACCTCGGCCAGGGCGCCCGCGGCCATGGAGCAGGCGGAGCCGACCTCGCCCTGGCAGCCGACCTCGGCGCCGGAGATGGAGGCGTTCTCCTTGAAGAGCATGCCGATGGCGCCGGCGGCCAGCATGAAGCGGACCACGCCCTCCTCGTCCGCGCCCGGCACGAAGTTGATGTAGTAGTGCAGGACCGCCGGGATGATGCCGGCCGCGCCGTTCGTGGGGGCGGTGACCACGCGGCCGCCCGCCGCGTTCTCCTCGTTCACCGCCATCGCGTAGAGCGTGATCCACTCCATCGCGTGCGCCAACGGGTCGCCCTCCGCCCGGAGTTGGCGCGCCGACATGGCGGCCCTGCGGCGGACCTTCAGGCCGCCGGGCAGGAGGCCCTCGCGCGACATGCCCCGCGACACGCACGCCTGCATCACACGCCAGATCTCCAGCAGCCCGGCCCGGATCTCCTCCTCCGTGCGCCAGGCACGCTCGTTCTCCAGCATCAGCGCGGAGATCGACAGACCGGTCTCCCGCGTGAGCCGCAGCAACTCGTCGCCGGTGCGGAAGGGGTACTTGAGGACCGTGTCGTCCAGCTTGATGCGGTCGGCGCCCACCGCCTCCTCGTCGACGACGAAACCGCCGCCCACCGAGTAGTACGTCCTGGACAGCAGCTCGGTGCCCGCCGCGTCGTACGCCCACAGCGTCATGCCGTTCGCGTGGTACGGCAGGGCTTTACGGCGGTGCAGCTTCAGGTCGTCGTCGTAGGAGAAGGGGATCTCGTGGTCGCCGAGGAGCCGGAGGCGGCCGGACTCCCGGATCCGCTCCACCTGTTCGTCGGCCTTCTCCACGTCCACCGTGCGCGGCGACTCGCCCTCCAGGCCGAGCAGCACCGCCTTGGGGGTGCCGTGCCCGTGACCGGTGGCGCCGAGCGAGCCGTACAGCTCGGTGCGGACCGAGGCGACGGAGTCCAGCAGCTCTTCGTTGCGCAGCTTGCGCGCGAACAGGCCGGCCGCCCGCATCGGGCCGACCGTGTGCGAGCTGGACGGGCCGATACCGATCGAGAACAGGTCGAAGACGGAGATGGCCACGGTGACTCCTCAGAACAAGCAGGACATGCGAGGTGGTGCAGGGGGTGGGACACCGCGCACACCTCCCAGTGTGCGCGGTGTCCCGGGGGCCGACTACAGCCCGGGATACAGCGGGTACTTCTCCGCCAGCGCGGTCACGCGGGCCTTCAGCGCGTCGACGTCGGCCGCCCCGAAGGGAGAGGGCGCCTTCAACGCCTCGGCGATGACGTCCGCGACCTCGGCGAAGTCCTCGGCGGTGAAGCCGCGGGTCGCCAGCGCCGGAGTGCCGATGCGCAGGCCGGAGGTGACCATCGGAGGACGCGGGTCGTTCGGGACGGCGTTCCGGTTGACCGTGATGCCGACCTCGTGGAGCCGGTCCTCGGCCTGCTGACCGTCGAGTTCGGAGTTGCGCAGGTCGACCAGGACGAGGTGCACGTCCGTGCCGCCGGACAGGACGTCGACGCCTACGGCCTTCACGTCGTCCCGCACCAGGCGCTCGGCGAGCAGCCGCGCGCCCTCCACCGTACGCCGCTGGCGCTCCTTGAAGTCCTCGCTCGCCGCGACCTTGAAGGAGACCGCCTTGGCGGCGATCACATGCTCCAGCGGACCGCCCTGGAAGCCGGGGAACACGGACGAGTTGAGCTTCTTCGCGAAGGACTGTTTCGCGAGGATGATCCCGCCGCGCGGGCCGCCCAGCGTCTTGTGCGTGGTGGACGTGACGACGTCCGCGTACGGCACCGGGTTGGCGTGCAGACCGGCCGCGACCAGCCCCGCGAAGTGCGCCATGTCGACCCACAGATAGGCCTCGACTTCGTCGGCGATCCGGCGGAACTCGGCGAAGTCCAGCTCGCGCGGATACGCCGACCAGCCCGCGATGATCACCTTCGGCCGGTGCTCCTTGGCGAGCCGCTCCAGCTCGGCCATGTCGACAAGACCGGTCTGCGCGTCGACGTGGTAGGCGACCACGTCGAACTGCTTGCCGGAGAAGTTCAGCCGCATCCCGTGGGTCAGATGGCCGCCGTGCGCCAGGTCCAGGCCGAGGATGGTGTCCCCGGGCCGCGCCAGCGCGAACAGCGCGGCCTGGTTGGCGGAGGCGCCCGAGTGCGGCTGCACATTGGCGTACTCGGCGCCGAACAGCTCCTTGACCCGGTCGATCGCGATCTGCTCGGCCACGTCGACGTGCTCGCAGCCGCCGTAGTAACGGCGGCCCGGGTAGCCCTCGGCGTACTTGTTGGTGAGGACCGAGCCCTGTGCCTCCATGACCGCGACCGGAGCGAAGTTCTCCGACGCGATCATCTCCAACGTGGACTGCTGACGGCGCAGCTCGGCGTCGACGGCGGCGGCGATGTCCGGGTCGAGTTCGTGCAGGGGCGTGTTCAGTACGGACATAGGGGTGTACGACTCCTCAGCCGGCGGAAAACGCGGTGTACTCGTCGGCGGAGAGCAGGTCGGACGGCTCCTCCGCGACGCGTACCTTGAACAGCCAACCCCCCTCGAAGGGGGCCGAGTTGACGAGCGACGGGTCGTTCACCACGTCCTCGTTGATCTCGGTGACCTCGCCGGCGACCGGCGAGTACAGGTCGCTCACCGACTTGGTCGACTCCAGCTCACCGCAGGACTCGCCCGCGGTCACCGTGGAGCCGACGTCGGGGAGCTGGGCGTAGACGACATCGCCGAGCGCGTTGGCCGCGAACTCGGTGATGCCGACCGTCGAGACGCCGTCCTCGGCGACCGACAGCCACTCGTGCTCCTTGCTGTAGCGCAGTTGCTGGGGGTTGCTCATGGCCTGAATTCTCCTGTACGCGAGGGAGTGCTGATGAATGGGGGACTGCTGGAAGCATGCGTGAGCAGCGGTGACGTACCCGGGGCCACGCCCAAGGGTTACTTCTGGCGCTTGTAGAACGGCAGCGCCACGACCTCGTACGGCTCGTGACTGCCCCGGATGTCCACGCCGACACCGGCCGTGCCCGGCGCCGAGTGCGCGGCGTCGACGTAGGCCATGGCGATCGGCCTGCCGAGGGTCGGGGAGGGCGCGCCCGAGGTGACCTCGCCGATCACCTGGCCGTCGGCGACCACGGAGTACCCGGCGCGCGGGACCCGGCGGCCCTCGGCGACGAGCCCGACCAGGACGCGCGGCGGCCGCGAGGCGGCGCGCTCGGCGGCGGCCTCCAGGGCCGTACGCCCGACGAAGTCGCCCTCCTTCTCGAACTTCACGACCCGGCCGAGCCCGGCGTCGAAGGGGGTCAGGTCGGTGGACAGCTCATGCCCGTACAGCGGCATGCCCGCCTCCAGGCGGAGGGTGTCCCGGCAGGACAGCCCGCAGGGGACCAGGCCCAGCGGCTCGCCCGCCTTGGTCAGCGCCTGCCACAGCTCCACCGCGTGCTCCGGCCGCACGAACAGCTCGAAGCCGTCCTCGCCGGTGTAGCCGGTGCGCGCGATCAGCGCGGGGACGCCCGCGACCGTGCCGGGCAGGCCCGCGTAGTACTTCAGGCCGTCGAGGTCGGCGTCGGTGAGGGAGGCGAGGATGGCGGGGGACTCGGGGCCCTGCACGGCGAGCAGGGCGTACGCGTCACGGTCGTCGCGGACGACCGCGTCGAAGCCCTCGGCCCGCTCGACCAGCGAGTCCAGGACAATCTGGGCGTTGGAGGCGTTGGCCACCACCATGAATTCCGTCTCGGCCAGCCGGTAGACGATCAGGTCGTCCAGGATGCCGCCGTCGGCCCGGCAGATCATGGTGTAGCGGGCCCGGCCGACGCCCACCGAGGCGATGTTGCCGACGAGCGCGTAGTTGAGGAGTGCGCCCGCTTCCGGTCCGGTGACCGTGATCTCGCCCATGTGGGAGAGGTCGAAGAGGCCGGCCTTGGTGCGGACGGCGAGGTGCTCGTCGCGCTCGGAGCCGTAGCGCAACGGCATGTCCCAGCCGGCGAAGTCGGTCATCGTCGCACCGAGCGAGCGGTGCAGCGCGTCGAGCGCGGTGCGGCGTTTGTCAGGGGTGGCGGTACTGCTCATCGGTCGGTCTCCCAAGGCATGACGGCGAGGTCGTTCCTCCCCATCTGTCATCGGGACCTGAGAGGTTCGCCATGACCGCGCGGGCCATGGGTTGCACCTTGGGTGGGGCCACCGGGAAGGGCGGCCCGCTTTTCAGATGTGCCTCGCCCGCGCGGTAACGGGGCCTGAGAGATTCAAGGGAGGGACTTGCTCCTTCGGCGCCCCGGACGACGTCTAACGACGTACTGCCGGGGACTCTCCCGCGCGGATTCAAGCGGCCGGTATGCAGTTGGCGCGCACATCATCGCACAGCCTTTGTAACAGGCCTGTGGCCGGAAGCGAACGGAACCGCGAGACACCGTGCATTACCTTCTCTTTACGTTCAGTGGGGACAACCTTTCCTGACCCCGCAGGGAGGACGATCACGGTGACAAGGACCACGGTGTACGCCACGACCTCGGCCGTCGCGCTGCCGAAGCAACCCTCGGCCCCGGCCCAAGAGGCCTGCCCGGCCCGCCCGGCACCGGTCGTCCGCGATCTCCGCGAGCGTGCCGGCCACAGCCCGCACGGACTCCGCTTCGGCGCCCGCGACCTCGTCGTGGTCACCGGTCTGCCCGGCAGTGGCAAGTCCACGCTGATGCACCGCACCGTCCGGGGCGCACGGATCGACTCCCAGGACACCCGCGACCACTGGGACGCCCGGATGTCGGGCCGACTCCCTTATTCCGTCTACCGCCCCCTGGTCCGGCTCGCCCACTACGCCGGACTGCACCGCACCCTGCGCTCCGCGTCCGGAGCCGTCGTGCACGACTGCGGCACCCAGACCTGGGTGCGCGGCTGGCTGGCCCGCGCGGCGCGCCGCCGGGGCGGGACCCTGCACCTGGTGTTCCTCGACGTCGGCCCGGACACCGCGCTCGACGGTCAGCGCGAGCGCGGTCGCGGAGTCTCGCGGTACGCGTTCCTGCGCCACCGCAGGGCCGCCGCCCGGCTGTTGCGCGCCGTGGAGCGCGGTGACCTGCCGCGGGGCGTCGGTTCGGCGGTCCTGCTCGACCGGGACGCGGCGGACGTGCTGCGGCGGATCGACTTCGCGGACTGAGCCGCTAGCCTTTTCAGCCACAGCAGGTTTGCAGCAGGCGGTTTCACCAGCAGGCGGTAGGTAGATGGACTTCCCGGCGGACTTCCCCGGTCAGGCGTACCCCCACCCGCATCCGCACGGCGGATGGCCCGGCAACGAGCTGGAGGAGGTGCTCTCCGCGTCCCTCGGCATGCCCTCGGCCGGCGGCCGGATCATCGAGGTGCTCGGCCGCAGCTTCATCTGGATCCCGCTGCCCAGCGGCGGCGGCCCGCAGAGCGGCCCCCTGGACCTGCCCACCCTGGAGATCGACGGACAGGCCTACGTCCCGGTCTTCAGCTCCGAGGAGCAGTTCCGGCGGGTCGTCGGCTCGCATCTGTCGTTCACCATCGCGCCCGCCGTGGAGTTCGCCCGCGGGCTGCCCCCGCAGGTCGGCCTCGCGGTGAACCCGGACGGCATGGTCGGCGTACCGCTTCCGCCCCCCGCCGTCGCCGAGTTGTGCCGCATCGGCCGTACCGCACTCGACGGTCCGACCAGCGGCGGCCGGGTCCGGCTCTTCGAGCCCGACTGGCAGGACGACCCGGTCGACTTCCTCGCCGCGGCCTCCGCCGAGTTCGCCGGCACGGGCGTGGTCGGCACGGCCCGCCGCTGCCTGGCCGCGATCGAGACCGCCGACCCGGTCATGTTCGTCGGCGTCGAACTGACCAACTGGGACGGCGATCTGAGGGCGGCTCCGATGGACGCCCTGTCCCGCGCCCTGGCCCGGGCCGAGGTGAAATGGCCGGTCAACCTGGTCCTGCTCGACGTGACCCAGGACCCGGTCGCCGAGTGGATGCGCCAGTCGGTGCGCCCCTTCTACACACAGGGTCACTAGGGCCTGTCCGACCGCCGACCCACCCGTCGACGGACATCGGACCCCCGGCCACCGGGCGCTTAAGCTGGTTCCATACGCGGGTCATCTCAGGGCAACTACCAGAAGGGGCGGTACACGTTGAGCGCCAGCGGCACCGCGACCGGCCAGGTCGAGCACATGCTGCGCCAGGTGACGCCCGGGCGCTACGACGCCTACGAGGCGCTCCTGCGCGCCCTCGCGACCCCCCACTCCGGTCAGATCTGGATGCTCCTGTGGCACGGCCAGTCCGGCTCCCCGGACGCCCAGTACGGGAACATGCAGGTCGACAGGTACGGCTACGCCCCCTGTGTCACCTCCGCCCAGGAGCTCTCCGCCAGCGGCTGGAACCGCTCCTACGAAGTGGTCGACGGCCTCGACGTGGCCCGCACCCTCTACCCCGACCACTTCGGTCTCTGGCTCAACCCGCACGCCCCCGGCGGCGGCGTCGGCATCCCCTGGCTCGACCTGCGCCGGATCGCCACCGGCCTGGAGCGCCAGCCCGCCGGACCACTGCGGCTGTCCGAACCGGGCATCGAGATCCCGCAGTTCTACGCCCTGCTCACGCAGAACGCCCACCGCACCCCGGCGGTCCGCACGCTGCGCCGCGCCTGGGTGCAGCCCGCGCTCGGAGCGCCGTATCTCGCGATCGGACTGGATGTGTACGACACCAGCCCGCCCGCCGTGGACTCGGTGCGCGCGATGATGCAGCAGTCGATCGGCGCGGTCCCGGACGGGCTGCCGGTGTCGACCGTGGCGATGGCCGACGAGTACGACCCGGTGGCCCTGTGGCTGCGGGCGAACGCCCGCCCGTTCTACGACCGCGAGGCGCACGCGGCGCCGGCTCAGGCGGGCGGGTACGGATACCCGCCCGCCCGTGGTGGATACTGACACCCGCGAGTCCTCTTCCCCGCTTCTCCGCAGGATTTACGTCTACGACACATTTCTTCGCGCGTAGACCGCGGTGTGATGCCCCGAAAGACGCCGGATCGACGTTGTGTCCGATCTGTCCGACGTCCGGGGGGCGTTACCCACTGTTCGGATAACGGAATCCATCAGACAGCATCACGTTTAGGCATCCATTCACCGCCAAGTCTGGCAACAGATCGCCAAAGCGTTGAAGACTCCCGATCCATGGGGTTTAACCCCTGTGTACAACAGACTGATCACGTCGCCACAGCGGCAAGCGCGGGCCGGCTACCGCCGGTTGAGAGGGGTCCCTGCCAGATGACGGCACCACTGCACGAGCCGACCGCGGAAGCGGCCCCGAGCGCGGCCGAGGAAGCGGCGGCCGCGACCGTCGGCGAGAAGGACGTGCAGGGGCGTTCCCTCGGCCGGATCGCCTGGGACCGCCTCAAGCGGGACAAACTGGCCCTGTCGGGCGGCATCGTCGTGTTCGTTCTCGTCGTGGTGGCGCTGCTCGCACCCGTGCTCGCCAATCTGTACGGACAGGATCCGGACACCTTTCACGAGAACCTGATCGACCCCCTGTTCAGCACCCCCAAGGGGTCGCTCGGCGGGGTCAGTGGCACGCACTGGCTGGGCGTCGAGCCGGTCAACGGCCGCGACATCTTCGCCCGCACCCTCTACGGCGCCCGCATCTCCCTGCTGGTCGGCTTCCTGTCAGCGATCGTCGCTGTCGTGCTCGGCACGGTCCTCGGCATCCTGGCGGGCTTCTTCGGCGGCTGGGTCGACTCGGTCATCAGCCGCGTCATGGATGGCCTGCTGGCCTTCCCCCAGTTGCTCTTCATCATCGCGCTGGTCTCCGTCATGCCGGACCAGATGCTGGGCCTGAGCGGTTCCAGCGTGCGTGTGTTCGTGATGATCCTGGTCATCGGCTTCTTCGGCTGGCCCTACATCGGACGCGTGGTGCGCGGTCAGACACTCTCGATGCGTGAACGCGAGTACGTCGAGGCCGCCCGGTCGCTGGGCGCGGGGCGGTACTACATCCTCTTCAAGGAACTGCTGCCCAACCTGGTCGCGCCCATCATCGTGTACACGACGATGATGATCCCCACCAACATCCTTACGGAGGCCGCCCTGAGCTTCCTGGGTGTGGGAGTCAAGCCGCCCACCTCCTCCTGGGGACAGATGCTCTCGACCGCGATCGACTACTACGACTCGGACCCCATGTACGTGATCGTCCCCGGCGTAGCGATCTTCATCACCGTTCTGGCGTTCAACCTCTTCGGCGACGGCGTGCGGGACGCGCTGGACCCGAAGGGCTCGCGCTGAACTGCTGTACCCCAAGCCTCCCGTGCCATCTACACGGGGTCTCTCATCAAATCCGGAGGATCCGAGATCGTGACTACCCAACGCACCTCAGGGCGGCGCAGGCAGGCGTTGGCCGCTGCTGCCGCGGTCGCAGGCATGCTGGCCATGGCAGCGTGCGGCGGCGGCAACGACAACGGCAGTTCCAACAACGGCGCGGCCGGCTTCGACGCGGCGAACAACAAGGTCGCTCAGGCCTCGCTGGTCAAGAAGGGCGGCACGCTGAAGTTCGTCAGCACTCAGGACGCCGACTTCTGGGACACCACTCGCGGCTACTACGGCTTCATGTGGGACTTCGCGCGCTACTACAGCCGTCAGCTGCTCACGTACAAGACCGAGCCGGGTGCGGCGGGCGCGGACGTCACCCCCGACCTCGCCACGGACATGGGTACGGAGTCCGCCGACGGCAAGACGTACACCTTCCACCTGCGGGACGGGGGCACCTGGGAAGACGGCAAGGCCATCACCTCCCAGGACATCAAGTACGGCATAGAACGCGTCTGGGCACAGGACGTGCTGTCCGGCGGTCCGATCTACCTCCAGCAGATGCTCGACCCCAACAACACCTACAAGGGTCCCTACAAGGACACCTCGAAGGACAAGCTGGGCCTGAAGGCGATCTCCACGCCCGACGCGAAGACGATCGTCTTCCACCTGCCCAAGGCGAACTCGGACTTCCGTCAGGTCCTGGCCATGGTGTCGGCCTCGCCGGTCCGCCAGGACAAGGACACCAAGGCCAAGTACACGCTGCACCCCTTCTCCTCCGGCCCGTACAAGTTCCAGTCGTACACCCCGGGCAAGGGCTTGGTACTGGTCCGTAACACCAACTGGAAGGCGTCCTCGGACCCGATCCGTAAGGCGTACCCGGACAAGATCACGCTGGACATCTCGTCCAACCAGAACGACGCGGACCAGCGTCTGATCAACGGCGACTACGACATCGACGCCAGTCAGACGGGTCTGGGCCCGCAGGGCCGCACCACCGCACTGAAGCAGGACAAGGCCAACCTGGACAACCCGGTGTCCGGTTTCATCCGGTACGCGGTCTTCCCGCAGACGGTGGCGCCGTTCAACAACATCGAGTGCCGCAAGGCCGTCATCTACGCCGCCGACCACGTGTCGATCCAGACCGCGCGCGGTGGCCCGGTCGCCGGTGGTGACATCGGCACCAACATGCTCCCGCCGTCGGTCGCGGGTGGCGAGGGCCAGAAGTACGACCCGTACGGGATCGCCGGTGCCAACAAGAACGGCAACGTCGACCTCGCCAAGAAGGCGCTGACGGCCTGCGGTCAGCCGAACGGCTTCAAGACCACCATCGCCGTGCGCAGCAACAAGACGCAGGAAGTGGCCACGGCCACGGCCCTGCAGGCGGCGCTGAAGAAGATCGGTATCCAGGCCGACATCTACCAGTACGACGGCTCGCAGAGTTCCGGCATCATCGGCAGCCCGTCGAACGTCCAGAAGAAGAAGCTCGGCATCATCATCATGGGCTGGGGTCCGGACTTCCCGACCGTCCAGGGCTACGGAATCCCGCTGTGGGACAGCCACTACATCCTGCAGAGCGGTAACAACAACTTCGCCATGATCAAGGACAAGACGATCGACGGCCTGTTCGACACGTACAACTCGACGCAGGACGACGCGAAGAAGACCCAGATCGCGACCGAGATCAACCACAAGGTCATGGAGGGCGCGTACTACCTGCCCTTCACCTTCGAGCGACTGCTGAACTGGCGCTCCTCGCGTATCGGCAATGTCTACACGACGAACGCGTACAGCGGCTACTACGACTTCGTCAACATCGGTCTGAAGTCCACGAAGTAATTCCGGCACACCCGCCGTACGGCACGAAAGGCAGGTGAAGGCCGGCGCGGCGGGACCGTGGGCCACCGGACGACCTCCGGTGGCCCACGGTCCCGCGGTAGGCCGTTAGCTGTGCTCGCTTACCTCATCAGGCGGCTGTTCGCCGCCGCAGTGATGCTGGTGGTCATCATCCTGGTGGTCTTCTGCATCTTCTTCCTCGTCCCCAAGTGGGCGGGCGTGGACATCGCCACGAGCTTCGTGGGCAAGCAGGCCGACCCCGCGTCGGTGAACGCGGTACGGGAGAAGCTGGGACTGAGCGACCCGATCTTCGTTCAGGTCTGGCACTTCTTCAAGGGCCTGTTCATGGGCCGCACCTACGCGGCCGGCGGCGATGTCACCCACTGTGCCGCGCCGTGCTTCGGCTACTCCTTCCGCAGCGAGCAGGCTGTCTGGCCGGTGCTGACCGACCGCTTCCCGGTGACCCTGGGGCTCGCGCTCGGTGCCGCCGTGCTGTGGCTGGTCTTCGGTGTCGCGGCGGGTGTGCTCTCGGCGCTCAAGCGAGGCAGCATCTGGGACCGCGGCGCGATGGTCATCGCGCTCGGCGGTGTGTCCCTGCCGATCTACTTCACCGGCCTGCTGTCGCTGGCGATCTTCAGCTACGGACTTGGCTGGATCGACGGCAAGTACGTGCCCCTCGACCAGGGCATCGGCGGCTACCTCGGCGGCATGATCCTGCCCTGGGTCACCCTCGCCTTCCTCTATGCCGCGATGTATGCCCGTATCACCCGTGCCACCATGCTGGAGATCCTCGGCGAGGACTACATCCGCACGGCCCGCGCGAAGGGCCTCACGGAGCAGGTCGTCATCGGCAAGCACGCCATGCGCTCGACGATGACGCCCATCCTGACCATGCTCGGCATGGACCTCGGAGCCCTCATCGGCGGCGCGATCCTGACCGAGACGACGTTCAGCCTGCCCGGCCTCGGCCAGGCGGTTCTGAGCGCGATCAAGAACCAGGACCTGCCCATCATCCTGGGCGTCACCCTCATCACTTCTCTCGCCGTGCTGATCGCCAACCTCGTGGTGGACATCCTGTACGCCGTGATCGACCCCCGAGTGAGGCTGTCATGACCGAACTCAGCAAGAGCGGGGCAGCCGTGGGCGAGCCCATCAACGCCTCGCCCGCGCCGACCGCCTTCCTGGAAGTACGCGACCTGAAGGTGCACTTCCCGACCGACGACGGTCTGGTCAAGTCCGTCGACGGGCTCAGCTTCCAGTTGGAGAAGGGCAAGACCCTCGGCATCGTGGGCGAGTCGGGCTCCGGCAAGTCGGTGACCTCGCTCGGCATCATGGGGCTGCACACCGCCGGCCAGTACGGCAAGCGCAAGGCCCAGATCTCCGGCGAGATCTGGCTGGAGGGCACCGAACTGCTCTCCGCCGATCCCGACCACGTACGCAAGCTGCGTGGTCGCGAGATGGCGATGATCTTCCAGGACCCGCTGTCCGCGCTGCACCCGTACTTCACGATCGGCCAGCAGATCGTGGAGGCGTACCGCATTCACCACGACGTCGACAAGAAGACCGCGAAGAAGCGCGCGGTCGAGATGCTGGACCGCGTGGGCATCCCGCAGCCGGACAAGCGCGTCGACAACTATCCGCACGAGTTCTCCGGCGGTATGCGGCAGCGCGCGATGATCGCGATGTCGCTGGTCAACAACCCCGAACTGCTCATCGCGGACGAGCCGACCACCGCCCTCGACGTCACTGTCCAGGCACAGATCCTCGACCTCATCCGGGATCTGCAGAAAGAGTTCGGCTCCGCGGTCATCATCATCACCCACGACCTGGGCGTCGTCGCCGAGTTGGCCGACGACATCCTGGTGATGTACGGCGGCCGCTGCATCGAGCGGGGCCCCGCGGAGAAGGTGTTCTACGAGCCCCGCCACCCCTACACCTGGGGCCTGCTCGGCTCGATGCCGCGGCTCGACCGCGAGCAGCAGGAACGCCTGATCCCGGTCAAGGGCTCCCCGCCCTCGCTGATCAACATCCCGTCCGGCTGCGCCTTCAACCCGCGCTGTCCGTACGCGGACGTCCCGAAGGACAATGTCACCCGCACGGTCCGCCCCGAGCTGACCGAGGTGGGCAGTCGGCACTGGGCCGCCTGCCACATGACGCAGGAACAGCGGGAGCGGATCTGGACCGAAGAGATTGCGCCGAAGCTGTGAGCGAGAAACCTGAGGACGCGGCCGTGACGATTCCCGCGCAGAGCGAGGGCACCGCTCAACTCACCGAGGATGCCGCCCCCGGCGAGATCCTGCTGAAGGTGACCGGGCTCCAGAAGCACTTCCCGATCCGCAAGGGCCTGTTCCAGCGGCAGGTCGGTGCGGTGCACGCCGTCGACGGGATCGACTTCGAGGTCAAGGCCGGCGAGACCCTGGGTGTCGTGGGCGAGTCGGGCTGCGGCAAGTCGACGATGGGCCGGCTGATCACCCGGCTCCTCGAACCGACCGCGGGCACCGTCGAGTTCGAGGGCAAGGACATCACGCACCTCGGGGTGAGCGGCATGCGTCCGCTGCGCCGCGACGTACAGATGATCTTCCAGGACCCGTACTCGTCGCTGAACCCGCGCCACACCATCGGCACGATCGTCGGTGCTCCCTTCAAGCTCCAGGGCGTCGAGCCCGAGGGCGGCGTGAAGAAGGAGGTGCAGCGCCTGCTGTCGGTGGTCGGCCTCAACCCCGAGCACTACAACCGCTATCCGCACGAGTTCTCCGGCGGCCAGCGTCAGCGCATCGGCATCGCCCGCGCGCTCGCGCTCAGCCCGAAACTGGTCGTGGCCGACGAGCCGGTCTCCGCGCTCGACGTGTCGATCCAGGCGCAGGTCGTGAACCTGATGGACGACCTCCAGCAGGAGCTCGGCCTGACCTACGTGATCATCGCGCACGATCTCTCGGTCGTCCGGCACGTCTCCGACCGGATCGCCGTGATGTACCTCGGCAAGATCGTGGAGCTGGCCGACCGGGACTCGCTCTACAAGGCGCCGATGCATCCGTACACCAAGGCGCTGATGTCGGCGGTCCCGGTCCCCGATCCGCGACGCAAGTCGGCCAAGAGCGAGCGCATCCTGCTCAAGGGCGATGTGCCCTCGCCGATCTCCCCGCCGAGCGGCTGCCGCTTCCACACCCGGTGCTGGAAGGCGACGCAGATCTGCACGACGACCGAGCCGCAGCTCGTCGAGCTGAAGCCCGGTCAGCGGGTCGCCTGCCACCACCCGGAGAACTTCGCGGACCAGGCGCCGCAGGACACGGTGCTGCTGTCCGCCGCGAAAGAGGCGGCGGAGCTGGTGGCGGACGAGGTGCTGGCGGAGGCGTCGGCGGCGGTGGCCGCCAAGACCCCCTCCGAAGGAACCGCTGAAACCACTGAAGCCGTCTCGGAATCTGACGAGGAATCGGAAACCGGCGGCGAGAAGTAGCAGCGAGAAGCAGAAAACAGATCTGTCGATGACGGAGTGGGCCTCGGCAACCGGAACTGGTTGCCGAGGCCCACTCCGTCAAACCGGACTACTGGATCAGGAGTTGGTTTCCCAGTAGTGCCGGCCGACGGAAGATGCCCGGAAGCTTGGCCGTGCCCGTGGCCAGAGTTGTCGTCGTGCAGTTCGGGTTGGTGCGGTGCGACTGCCGAGGCGAAGAGGTAGCTCGCGCTCACCTCCAGCGAGGTGGAGACGCTGTACCTGATGGTGCCGGCCTTGGTGACCGAGATCGACATGGTGCCGCCGGGACCGTCCTTGAAGTACTGGCCCTTGGCGGGCATTCGTCCTTTGGGGCTGCGAAAAACGCGGCAAAGCCCCTGTCAAATGCCGTGCCTGCCAACGGATTGCCCCGGACCGGGGATCGTCAGGAGTCAACTGGCGAGTGGTGCATGACGAGTTGGTAAAGTCATGTCCATGCCGAAACGGGAGCGGGCAGAGTCGAGCGTGTCCGACTGATCGGAAACGCACCCGAAGGGACGACTCATGGCACTCTCCCGTGCGGCACGTATAGGGGCCCTCGCGACCGCGGCGGCCTCTTTTCTTGTCGTAGCCGCCTCCTCCGCCCCCACCCCCGGCGCGGACGGCATCGGTGACAGCTACTTCCCGCAACTCGGCAACGGCGGTTTCGACGCCCGGCACTACGCCCTCGACGTCGCCTACAACCCCGACACCGACCGCCTCGACGGCCGTACGACTCTCACCGCCCGGGCCACCCAGAACCTCTCGTCCTTCGACCTGGACCTCCAGAGACTTGAGGTCACCAAGGTCGAAGTGAACGGCAGACGGGCCGAGTTCACCCGCAGCGGCGACGAACTGGTCATCACCCCGCGGGACTCGCTCCGCAAGGGCAGGGACTTCACGGTCTCCGTCACCTACGGCGGGGTGCCCGAACCCCTCAACGGCCCCATCGTGTTCGGCTCCGACTACGGCTGGATGAAGACCGCCGACGGAGTCTTCGTCGCCTGCGAACCCAACGCCGCCTCCACCTGGTTCCCGTCCAGCGACCACCCCTCCGACAAGGCCACCTACGACATCCGCATCAAGGCCCCCAAGGGCCTCACCGGCGTCTCCAACGGCCGCCTGATCTCGACATACGACAAGGGCGACTCGACGTACACCCACTGGCGGGAGAGCAAGCCGATGGCGACCTACCTCGCCACCGCCACCATCGGGAAGTTCGACGTCAGGACCGGGAAGACGCCCGGTGGCATCCCGATCTACGTCGCCATCGACCCGGTCCTCGCGAACAGCAACAGCGTCGACGTGTACGCCGTGACGGCCGCCGCCACCGACTACTGGTCGCAGGTCTTCGGCCCGTATCCCTTCGAGGAGACCGGCGCGATCGTCGACGACATGCCGGAGGCGGGGTTCTCGCTGGAGGTGCAGAGCAAGCCCGCGTACTCGGCCGTGCGCAGCGAGACGACGATCGTGCACGAGCTGGCCCACCAGTGGTTCGGCGACTCCGTGTCGGTCGCGCACTGGAAGGACATCTGGCTCAACGAGGGCTTCGCCAGCTACGCCCAGTGGCTGTGGACCGAGCATCAGGGCACCCGCACCGCGCACGACTCGTTCCTCGCCGCCTACAACGCGCGCCCCGCCGACAACGCCTTCTGGCAGACCGTCGTCGGCGACCCGCAGCGCGACACCATGTTCGCCTCGGCCGTCTACCAGCGCGGCGCGATGACCCTCCAGATGCTGCGCGAACGCATCGGCGACGCCGCGTTCTTCAAGCTGCTGCCCGCCTGGACGAAACTCCACCGCTACGGCAACGGCGACACGGCCGGGTTCATCAGGCTCGCCGAGAAGATCAGCGGGCAGCAGCTCGACGACCTGTTCCAGACCTGGCTCTTCACCACGGGCAAGCCCACGCTGTAGATCCACCGGGAAGCCCCACGAGTAACAATGTGGGGTGCTTCAGCAACTGTTCAGCCCCTCCGTCCAGCACACGCTCGACATCGTCGGCATCTTCGTGTTCGCCATCTCCGGCGCGCTGCTGGCGGTTCGCAAGAACTTCGACGTGTTCGGCATCGCCGTCCTCGCCGAGGTCACCGCGCTGGGCGGAGGGATCTTCCGGGACGTGATCATCGGAGCGGTGCCCCCGGCCGCCTTCACGGACCTGGGCTACTTCATCACCCCGCTCTTGGCCGCGCTCCTCGTCTTCTTCCTCCATCCCCACGTGGAGCGCATCCAGCTCGGCGTCAACGTCTTCGACGCCGCCGGCCTCGGCCTGTTCTGCGTCTCCGGCACGGTGAAGGCGTACGACTACGGCCTCAACCTCACCTCCTCCGCCGCCCTCGGTCTCGCCACCGCCGTCGGCGGCGGTGTGCTGCGGGACGTGCTGGCCAACGAGGTGCCCTCACTGCTCCGCTGGGACCGCGACCTGTACGCGGTCCCGGCGATCGTCGGCGCCACGATCTCCGTCCTGTGCATCCGCTACGACGCGCTGACCCCGCTCACCAGCGGGCTCGCCATCGTCACCGCTTTCGTGCTGCGCCTGCTCGCGATGAGGTTCCACTGGCGAGCTCCGCGCGCGTGGAACCGTCGTTCGACCGTCCGTGAGGAGTAGTGCTCCCGGCCTTGGCGTGCGGACGGTTCTTGCCCATCTCCAGGGTCAGCCAGCGGAACACCGTCGTCACCTGCGGCCGCCACAGCGCCATCGTGTGGCCGCCGTCGCTGCGCGGCAGGAACACCACGTGCACGGTAGTCGGCGCCTTCGCGACCGACGCCAGGGCGGTGCCCGCCTGGTAGCCGTCGCCGGACTCGCCGGAGATGTAGAGCGCGATCGGCGGCGGGGTCTTCTTCTCCTTGAGCAGCAGATACGGGTTGTTCGCGGCGCGCAGGGCCGGGCTCGCCGCGGCGAGTGAATTGCGTTCGCCGATGGGGTCGTTGTAGCCGGACATTCCGACGGCCGCGCGGTAGCGGTCCGGGTGGGCCACCGCGAGCTTGACCGCGCACTGCGCCCCGGCCGAGTAGCCGGCCACCGCCCAGCCGGAGGGGGCTGGCTCGGCGCGGAAGTTGTTCATGACCATCCTCGGCACGTCGACGCTCAGCCAGGTGTCGGCGTTGACGGTGCCGGTGATGTTGGCGCAGCCGGTATCGACACCGGCCAGCAGGTTGGTGCGCGGCGCGACCAGGATGAAGGGGGCGACCCGGCCGCTCCTCATCAGCGGCGACAACTGCGCGTTCGCGTGCAGCGACCCGAACCAGGCCTTCGCCGAGCCGGGATAGCCGGGCAGCACCTCCACGACCGGGAACTTGTGATGCCGGTAGGCGGGCTCCTTGTACTGCGGCGGCAGCCACACATAGACCTCGGCGTTGACGCCGGACACCTGGCCCTTGAGCTGGGTGACCTCCACCCCGCCGGCCGCGCGCATGCCGGGGCCCTCGGCGGGGGAGAAGTGCTGCCTGACCTTGGGCAACCGTTTCAGCGAGATGTTGCCGGTGCCGTCCTTGCCGAGGTCGGCGGCCTGCTGGACGTGGTTGCCGGTGCCGAGGAGGTCGGCCCAGTTGTCGTACAGGTTGTTCTGGTTGTTGACCATCACGAAGACCAGGGTGACGGCCGTGCCCTGGGCGAACAGCAGCATGAGTGCCCGTGCCGCCACGCGCAGGGCCTTGGGGCCGCGCAGCCGTGACCACAGCACGAGCGGCAGTATGAGGGCGACGACCGTCAGCACGACGGCGGTGTAGAGGAACGGAGTCCCGGTGAGGCTCATGTCCCCAAAGAGGGAGAACCTGGGCCGGGCGTCACGGACGACTTCGGACACTTACCAAGAAATTGCCGCTTCCTCACCCGGCCGGTCGGTGTTTTCATATGCCCGCAACACCAAAGCTACCGCTTAGTAATTTCCTATTGTACGGTTCACCTATGCCAGAAGCAGCTTCCGCGTCGACGGCCGTGCGGGCCACGATCGGCGACAGCGAGTTCGACCGCGACACGGCCGTCACCCGCCGCGCCCCGGGCGTCTACGACCTCGACCTCTCGGCCGGCTGGACGATCATCAGCGCCGTCAACGGCGGCTACCTCCTCGCCGTCCTCGGCCGCGCCCTCGCGGACGCCCTGCCGCACAGCGACCCGTTCACGATCTCCGCGCACTATCTGACGGCGTCCCAGCCGGGCCCGGCGGTCGTCCGCACGGAGACGGTCCGCACCGGCCGCACCCTCTCCACCGGCCAGGCATCCCTCTTCCAGTACGACGACGAGGGCCACGAGGTGGAACGCATCCGGGTCCTGGCCTCCTACGGCGACCTGGACGCACTCCCGGACGACGTCCGCACGTCCGCCAAGCCGCCCGTCTTCCCACCCCTGGACCAGTGCTTCGGCCCGGAAACTGCATCAGATATCCGACTGCCGTCGGGTGGCCCGGCCCCGGTCGACGGCAGCTCGGCCATCACCGACCGCCTGATGCTCAAGCTGGACCCGTCCACCCTCGGCTGGGCCCTGGGCGCACCCTCCGGCAAGGGCGAGATGCGCTCCTGGTTCGGCCTCGCGGACGGCCGCGACGCGGACCCCCTCTCCCTCCTCCTCACGGTGGACGCGCTGCCACCCACAGCCTTCGAGATCGGCCTGAAGGGCTGGGTCCCCACGGTCGAACTCACGGTCCATGTCCGCGCCCGCCCCGCCCCGGGCCCGTTGCGCGTCTCCATCACCACCCGCAACCTGGCCGGCGGCTTCCTGGAGGAGGACGCGGAGGTCTGGGACAGCGCGGATCGACTGGTGGCCCAGTCACGGCAGTTGGCTCGGGCGAAGCTGGCCTGAGGGATTTTCGCTGCGGGGGTGGGTGGGTTCAGATAATGGGCTTGCGGCCGAGCCAAGCCGCCAACCGACCGTAGGCGTCGGCCTGTTCAGGCGCGGAGCGGGCAGAGCCGAACGGGATGTCCGTGTCCCGCTCCTCGTCCGGCAGGACCCGGTGGGCGATGGTGAGGGCGAACTCGGCCAGTTCCGGGTCGAGTTCGAGGGGGTGGCCCAGGGACTCGGAGAGGTCCCAGGTGTGGGTGACGCCCTCCATGACGTAGCCGGCCAGGGCGATGCGGCCCGGTGCCTCGCCCCAGGGCACCTGGACCAGCGCGTCCAGGCGGGTGCCGTCCGACCAGGCGTTCGTGGCCCGGGCGCGGGCCTCGTCGTAGGCGGTCGGCCAGCCCTGGTCGGGGATGCCGTCCACGAAGGGGTGTACGGCGAGGCCGTCGCCGCCCTCGCCGATCGTCGCGATGCGGTGGGTGCCGCCGACCAGATGGCTCAGCAGGGTCCGTACGTCGAACTCCGTGCACGGGGTGGGGCCGTTGAGCTGATCCGGTCGTACCGTCCTGATCAGCGCGGCGGCCTGCTCGGTGGCACGGGTGTACAAGGGGCGGGGATCGATCGGGGTGGTGTTCATGGACCCGATGGTGGGCCCATAACCTGACAGTTTCCGGCAACATTTGCGTATGAAGGCCGACCGACTGCTCTCGATCCTGTTGCTCCTGCAGACCAGGGGCCGGGTCCCCGCGCATGAACTCGCCGACCGGCTGGAGGTGTCGGTGCGGACCATCTACCGGGACATCGAGGCGCTGTCCGCCTCCGGGGTGCCGGTGTACGCCGAACGCGGGCGGCACGGCGGGATCGAGCTGCTCGCCGGATTCCGTACGGATGTCACGGGACTGACCGCCGACGAGTCCCGCGCCCTCTTCATCCTGGCCGCGCAGGGCGCCCACGCCGCACTGGGCCTGGACGCGGCACTCGGCTCGGCGCTGCGCAAGGTGATGGCCGCGCTGCCGGCGCCGTACCGCCCGGCCGCCGAGGTGACCTCCCGCCGCATCCTCGTCGACGCCACCCGCTGGAAGGGCGGACCCCAACCCGCCGTGGACCTGGGCGTGTTGCAGGACGCGGTCTTCGCCGACCGCCGACTGCGCCTGCGCTACCGGCACAGCGGCGCCAAGGAGCCCAGCACCTACACCGTCGACCCTTACGGCCTCGTCTCCAAGGCGGGCGTCTGGTACCTCGTCGCCGACCGCCGCGCGAAACCCCGACTCTTCCGCGCCGACCGCGTGCACTCGGCCACCCTCCTTCCCGACCCGGTGAAGCGCCGCCCGGGCGTCGAACTCGCCGACGCCTGGGATGTGTTGCGCCGTCAGGTCGAGGACCGCCCCGGCGGACTCGACGTCACCGTCCGCGTCCGCCGCTCCCGCCTCGACATGTTCGTGCGCCTCAACGCCTCCTCGCTGACCGAACTCCCCACCCTCGACGGTGAGAGCGAGTGGGTGACCGCCCGGCTGTCGTACGGCTTCGTCCGCGAAGCTCGTCAACTCCTCCAGTTCGCCGACACGTTGGAGGTCGTATCGCCGCCCGAAGTCCGCGCGGAGATCGCCGCGGCGGCCGCTTCTGTCACGGAGTTGTACCAGGGAGTAGGCGGGGGCCAATCGTGAAGTCCCAGGCCAGGGCGGTCTCTTGGGCTGCCCTTTACCTTGCGCACAGGGTGGGGACAGGGCGCCGACAACGAAGCCCTAAGCGGCGTTGATTGAGTTCCCGTCTCAAGACACCCTCATCGTTTTTGGAGTCGTTTCTCATGAAGCGTGTGCGTCTCATCCCCGCGGTGGCCCTGCTGGCGCTCTCGCCCCTGGCCCTGGCGGCCTGCGGCTCGGGCGACTCGACCTCGTCGACCGGCACCGGCAACTCCGGTTCCACCCAGTCCTGTTCGGCCGCCTCCGGCATGCCGACCGGAAACTCCACGACCCGGCCCACCGGTGCCCCGTCCGGCGCGCCCACGGGTGCCGCGGGCGCCTCGGGCATGCCGACCGGTCAGCCCACGGGCAACGCCTCCGGCATGCCGACCGGCGGCCCCGGCGGAGGCGGCGGTCAGGGCGGCGGCCCCGGTGGCGGCTGCGGCGGTCCCGGCGGTGGCCAGATGAGCGGGGCCCCGCAGCAGGGCTGACCACGAGCTCCGTGACTCTGTACGACAGGGGCGGCGCACCCGGAACACCGG